>JBILWQ010000012.1:0-16184 GCA_044369805.1 Phycisphaerales bacterium | reverse complement strand
AACATGGCCGGCCAGACGCTGCGTCTGGGCCTGTGCCAACAGCAACTCGATCCGTTCCATGGCGGAGGCATCGTGGGCCGTGAGCTGCCGAACACGGTCGAACTCGCGACGGGCCTCGTCGGGGCGGGCGGCGCGGAGCCACAACCTGCCCAGGGCGGTTCGCACGTCCGCTTCCTGACCCGGTTGGGAAGCCAGCCGAAGTCCGGCGAGGTGGCTGGCCTCGGCCAGGATGTCGGCTGCCGTGCGCGGTCCCACGCCCGGCGAGGCCACGATCTCGTTCAGTAGATCCACGATGAAGGCGTGCGCCTGCTCCACCTGCCGCGCCTGGATCTGGGCCTCGTCGCGTGCCTGCATGGCCATGCGTCGCTCATGACTTGCCCACAGGAATCCAGCGATGGCGGTCACGCTCACCAACGCGGCTGCGGCGAGGAATGCCGCGTTCCGGCGCGCCGAGATGGCGCCGCGATAGACCAGGGAATCGCCGCGGGCGAGCACGGCCTCGCCGGCGAGATGGCGATCGAGATCCTGCGCAAGTTCGAGAGCCGTGGCGTACCGGTGCCGTGGATCGTCCGCCAGGCAGCGCGAGACGATCGCGTCGAGATCTCCCCGAAGGCCTCGTCGCAGGCCATGCAGTGTCTCGCCCCTTTCGCGAGCCACCGTCTCGCGCATGTCGGGCGAGAGCACTTCCAGCGCCGAGGTCAGCCCGATCCGACGGTCGCCCAGGTCGCTGCCCGCCAGCAGACGCCGGAGCAGGATGCCCAGCGCGAAGACATCACTGACCGCGGCGGGCGGAACGGTGTGCAGGCGAAGCAGTTCCGGCGGCAGGTAGTCGGGCGTGCCCACCAGCGCACCCGCGTGCTGGTCCGAATCGGCAGGTTCGAAGATGGCGTGGGCCACGCCGAAGTCGATCACCTTCACCACGGCGCGATCGGCCTGGAAGGCCAGCAGGATGTTGCTCGGCTTGAGATCCCGATGCACCAGACCATGCTCGTGCGCGTGATGCACGGCCCTGGCCACCTCGCCCAGCAGACGCACCCGATCACGAAGCGGAAGCCGTGCCGCGTCGGCAGCCTCGGTGATGGGCGCGCCCTCGGCCAGTTCCATGGTGAACCAGGGGCGGCCCTCGGGAGTCTCGCCGGCCTCGAACACCTTCACCAGCGCGGGGTGGTTGAGCAGGGCCAGCAGTCTTCGCTCCTGATCGAAGCGGGAGCGAGATGCGGGATCGAGCCGGTCCGGGCGGAGGATCTTCAGGGCCACCGATCTCCGCACCGGCTCGAGCTGCGTCGCCAGCCACACCACGCCGAAGCCACCCTCGCCGAGCACGCTTCGGAGTTCGTAGGGCCCGATCCGGGGCGCAGCGGGACTGACCGGTCGCGCGAGCAGGACCGATCCGATGGTGGAGGCCTCGGTGGGCAGGAGGTCCAGGGCCCGCATGAGCGCGTCCGGCCGGCCCTTGAGCATGCTGCGCAGGGCAGGTCCGCGGCGTTCCACGGGCAGTGGGAGCACCCGCCGGACGGCTTCTTCGGGACGGATCGAGTCCGCGGCCATGTCGGCATGGTACGGATCGACAGGGTTAACTTGCCGCCATGGACACGGACTCGCTCGCGGGACGCGTGGCGCTGGTTGGAGGCGCCTCGCAGGGCATGGGCCGGGCATGCGCCCGGGAATTGGCGCGCCGAGGTGCGCGCGTGGTGCTCTCGGGAAGGAACGACGAGGGCCTGAACAAGGTGCTGCGCGAACTCCCGGACGTGGCTTCCGGTCCGCATGAGATGTTTCTGCAGGACCACGCCGATGCAGGCGCAATGGAGCGCGGGGCGGATGAGCTGGTCCGACGGCTCGGATCGGTGCACGTTTTCGTGGCCTGCACGGGTGGGCCACCCCCTGGTTTCCTTGTCGATGCGCCGGCGGAGGCTCTTCGCAAGGCCATGGAGCAGCATCTGGCTTCGGCTCATGGCGTCATGCAGGCGCTTGCGCCGGGCATGCGTTCAGCCGGCTTCGGACGGATCGTGGCCATCACCAGCACCAGCGTCCTGGTGCCATTGCGAGGTTTGGGCGTGAGCAACGTGGTCCGTGCGGCCATGGCCAACTGGATCCGCACCCTTGCGGGCGAGTTGGGCCGCTTCGGCATCACCGCCAACATGGTCATGCCGGGCTCAACGCGCACCGGGCGACTCGAGGCGATCATGGCGGGCAGGGCTGCGCGTTCGGGAGCGGGTCTCGAGGAGGTGGAGAGGGACGTGGTGTCGCGCATTCCTGTGGGTCGGCTTGGGCAGCCTGAGGAGATCGCGGCGGTGGTGGGCTTCCTCTGCTCCCCTGCGGCCTCGTTCGTGAATGGCGCTCTGGTGCCGGTGGACGGGGGCCAGACGGCCATGCAGGGTTGACGGCCTCTAGCATGCGACGCATGCGATCCTCATCGATACTTGCGGTGATCCTTTCGGTGGCTCATGTCCTCATGGTGGGATGCGCCGCTCCCGCAGCGGGGGCCGGACCTCGGGCGAACGTCTCTCTGGCAGGCCGATGGGCCGGAAGCTTCCTCTCCAGCAATGGCGGGGGTGGCACGGCACGGCTCGTGATCGATGAGTCGGGTCGCGTCCGGGGTTCGATCAGCGATCTTGCCGGCACCCATGCCGGCGAAACGCCAAGTCCGCGTGTGGGCACCGTGCAGGGGTCGCTCGAAGGCGGCCGCATGAAGCTGGAGATCGCCTGGTCCGGCGGTGTGGCGGATCGTTGCAGCGGCGCGTGGAGCAATCAGGGGCGTGGCTCGCTGGGTGCGAACCTGAACTGCGAGGGAGGCGGCCAGATCGTGCTCGCGCTGCATGAGCAGGGCGTGCCGGGTCGGCCTCCATACGGCCAGCCCGCGCGAATGGTGCAGCCGGACTTCCAGCGGCAGTGGACGGGTACCTGGACCGTGAACTGGTTCGATGGCGGCGCGGATTATGGAAGCGGCACGGTGACCATCGCCGCGGATGGCACCATGGATGGTGCGTTGGTGGATGACGCTTTCAACACGGCCGAGTGGAACCAGCCGGTTGGAGCCACACTGAAGGGGAAGGTTGGGCCCGATGGTTCCATGTCCGCAGGGATTGCCTGGAGCACGGGACGTTCCGGCTGGGGCATGGAGGGGAAGGCCCACTTCACGGATCCGGAGTCGTTCCAGGTGCAGTTCACGCCGACCGGATCAGGTGACGTGGCGGAGCGTTCGGTCACCATGACTTTCCATCGGTGAGAGGCCGGCCAGCCAGGGACGGGCCTACATATCGGACTCTTCGAGTCCGATATGTAGGCCCGTCCCTGGCTGGCTCGGCTGTGTCTCTTCACTTCAGCGTACTCAGGTATGCCACCACATCCCGGATCTCCCGAGGCGTGAGCAGGGCGTCCATCGCCGGCATCGCGCTGGTGGTTCCGAAGCCCTCGGCAACCTTCGCGTTTGGATCCACCAGGCTTTGCAGCAAGCCTCGGCGGTCATGTCGTTTTGCCACGCCCTCGAGCGAGGGGCCTGCATGGCCACCGCCGCCGGCCAGCGCGTGACACCTGAGGCATTGGGCACCGACATGCCCCGACACGATCGCTGCTCCACGATCGGCGTCGCCACCCTCGAGGCAGATCATGTGAGCCTCCAAGGGCCCCAGGCTGGCCTTCGCCTCCTTCCAGTCGCGGATCGCCTCGGCGATGGCCTCTGCCCCGGCCGCAGCCTCGACCACGTCCAGTTGCAGAGCAGGGTCCAGGCGGCCCGCCTGCAGCGCACCCGCAAGCTCGGTCAGCCGTCGCGACGCAGCCTCATCGCTGATCCGAGACAGGGTTCGTACGGCAGCCTGTCTTTCCGGAAGGGACCCGTCCCTGAGCACGCTGTCCGCTCGAACGAGCGCGCCTGCCGGATCGATGGAGGCCAGCAGTTCAAGCGAGGCAGCGCGCAGTGCTGGATCGCTCGCGGCAAGCGTGGACGCAAGTGCCTCCTTCAGCCGTTCGCCACCATGGCGAGACAACTGCTGAACGCTGGCCAATCGTTCGCGCGGGTGCGCGGAGACATCGATCGCGGTTCGAAAGGCGGCCTCCGGATCCAGTCGGATGCCCACGCGTGAGGCCAGTTCCAGAGCCTTGGCCCGGACGGCCTCCTCCGGTGCCTCCGAAGCGATGGCTGGCAGGCGGGCCTCAAGCATGCGTTTCCACGCGGCAATATCGCGAGTGCCAGGATCCAGTGGCAGCACCCGTCCAAGCACGGGATCGCGCGGTCCGGGAGCATCCCACTCCGCCAGTGCTTCCATGGCAAGCAACCGTGCCTGCGAGGGAACGGCCGGGCTCGTGGTGAGCACGGCCACTCGAGCCGCCGAGGCCGCATCCCCGACACGTCGATTCGCGCCGATCACCCGCCGCAGCAGCGGAAGTGTGCGGGGATCGGCTGATCCGAAGCCGGGCACCGTCGGCGACTCAGCCGCGAAGCGATCCGCAATGCAGGCGAGCGCGGGCAAGGCACCCATGATCTCCTCGTCGTGGATCGCACGAGCCGCCTCCAGCACGACCGCTGGCTCCGGATCACCGAGCAGGCGAGCCAGGGCCGGTTCCTTCAGTGGACGCATGGCGAGTGCCGCGCCCAGTCGCACCTGCGGGAACGGATACGCCGCGAGTTCCTGGAGCTTGGCGCGGTCTCCAATGCGAGACAGCGCGGTGGCGGCGGCTTGCCGCAGCCAAGGATCGGTATCGTCGTTCTCCCACAGCACGGCGGCCAGTTCACCTTGCGAAGCGTCATCCCTCAGGCGTCCCACGGCCGTGCAGGCTGCAGCGCGCACTCGCGGTGACTCATCGAGAAGCAGGGGCCGAAGGGAGGCCGCTGCCTCCCGGCATCCGGCATCGCCAAGCGCGCGAGCGGCTTGCGCACGGATCTCCGAGGATTGGTCGGCGCAAGCCCGAATCAGGGCTGCACAGGCCTCGGCGGCGTTGGCACCCGGTCGCCGACGAGCCACCACCTGCAGTCCCCAGAGCGCATGCCGGCGAGATCTCTCCGAAGCCTCGGACGCGAAGAGGGCCGACACCATGGCCGCGACGCCATCGTGATCAAGTTCCGCCAGTCGAAGGTGGGCTCCCTGTCGGAGTCGTCGATCCGCGTGATCGAGCAGCGTGACCAGTTCGGGCACCGGCCGATGGGCGAAGCCCGCGATCAGCACGCCACGAGCCTCGATCGCTTCAGGCGAGTTCACGCCCCGTTCATTCCAGACGCGGTAGATGCGACCATGTCCATCACTCTGCCAGCCATTCCACCAGTCGCTGACGTACAGGCGCCCATCGGCGGCGAACTCCAGGTCTGTAGGCAGGATGTCCTTGATGAAGATCTGCGGATCGACCATCTCGTATCCCGCGCCCATGGGCTTCACGCCGAATCGCCACACCTGGCTGTAGGCATCGCCGCCCAGGAAGTCGCAGATCAGGAACGCGCCATCGAACTCGGGCGGAAAGCCCGTGCCCGGATAGGCCACCAGACCGCTCGGACCGCTGGTCAGGTGGGCCACCGGCGGCGTGATCCAGCCGGCCTGCAGGGGATCCTCGCTCGAGAACACCTCCCACAACCGCTCCTGGTTCCACGGACCCCGCTTGTTGTCCCCCTCGAGGGTCTGGAACGCCATCTCCCAGCCCGTCTCGCCGCCATCCACCAGCAGGCAGACGCGAGCCTTGTCGCCACCATCGGAGTTGTTGTCGACCGTGAACAGGTCGCCGAGGTCATTGAACGCCAGTTCCTGCGGATTGCGAAGGCCGCGGCAGAAAACCTCCAGCCGGGAACCATCCGGCTCGCAGCGGAACACGGCGCCCGTGCCGGCGGATTCCAGCAGGGCTCCCTCGCGCGTGCGCACCGAATAGCCGCGGTCGCCGATGCTCCAGTAGATCCGCCCATCCGGACCCTGCACCAGGCCGTGCATGTCGTGGCCGCGCAGGCTCGTGCGGACGCCGAAGCCCGTGAAGAGACGTTCGCGCACCTCGGCGACACCATCGCCATCGCGATCCACGAACCGCCACACGTGCGGAATGCTGGTCACCCAGATCGCGTCATCCACCTTGAGCACGCCGGCCGCGGTCCCATCCAGGGGCTCTCGCAGGTCGCCGGAGAAGTTGTCGCTCCGGTCGGCCTTGCCATCGCCATCCGTGTCTCGGAGCTTCCTCACACGGTCGGACCACCGCGTGTACCAGTCCATGCCGCCTTCCTTCTTCGCGGCCCACTTCCTGTAGCTCGCCAGACGGTCATCCACCGTTCGGGCGTTCAGGTCCTCCAGCAGCCAGTAGGGCGAGTAGCGGTTGTCCTCCACGCCACGGTCCTGTCGCTCGCTCTCGCAGACGAAGAGCGAACCATCGGGCAGAACGGTGAACGCCACGGGATCCGGAACGAGCGGCTCGCGGGCCCACTCGTCCCACGCGAAACCGGCGGGCACCGTGATCCCTTCGTCGTTGCGTGGCGGCTGCTTCGTCTCATCCCGGGATGGCGCAGCAAGGGCCAGGGCCAGCATGAACAGCGGCGACATGCGGATGTTCTAGCTGAAAAGCAGCAGCAGCGATCCGATGTCGCCGGCATCCACCTCGCCGCTGGCATCCAGGTCTCCCGGGCACGGCGAACCGCAGGGCCCGAAGAGCAGGAGCAATGCGCCAATGTCACCGGCATCGACCGAGCCACTTCCGTCAAGGTCTCCGGAAATCGGCTGGCATGCATCCAGGATCCCGTCGGCGTTGCGATCC
The DNA here is from genome assembly GCA_044369805.1 of Phycisphaerales bacterium. GTDB lineage: Bacteria > Planctomycetota > Phycisphaerae > Phycisphaerales > SM1A02 > SYAC01. Next base: position 9,470 of record JBILWQ010000012.1, on the reverse strand, counting down.
GTGCCGGACCCAAGATCGACGTTGCATCGATCCGGAAGCCCGTCGCCATTGCAATCGCTGGACCAGAGCACCACCGTGGCGCCACCGCTGTCGTTGCCGCTGCGGTCAAGCTGCGGATCTCCGATCACCGCCGAGTCGCCTGCGATGGCAGGCGTGCCGCCCTGGTAGACCGCGCCCTGCTTCGCCCACTCGACGCCGTTGTCCACGTAGAGCACGGAACTGCCGGAGGCGTTCAGATCCAGCCGGTTGCCCACCAGCAGGCGGTTCCCCGACATGGCGATGGTGTTGCCGAACCGGGTGTTCGTCAGACTGCCGTTGCGGAGATCCGCTCCGGCGATCCAGCCACCCGCACGCCTCCACGTGAAGACCGCACCCGCCAGATTGGCGTCGCCGAAGCTTCCGATGGCAAGCCGGTCGTTGTCCATGGCCACGGCACATCCGAACCGCGAGGCATAGGTCACGCCCGTGAAGTCCTGCTCCACAGCCCAGGTCGATCCGGTCCGCCGGTACACGTAGGCGGCCCCACGTTCCGTCACGGCATCGCGCGTCTCGAAGGGGGCACCGACCACGATGCCATCTCCATCGACGGCCACCGCGTAGCCGAATCCGGCCGATGTCCGCGGCGTCGGGGCCGTGATCCGGGTCTCGTACTGGAACTCGCCGCCCACGCGGCGGAACACGAAGACGGCGCCGGCGCCCGCCAGACCGTTGGGCCGGTTGCCTCGCGAACCCACCACGAGCGTGCCATCGCGGTAAGCCAGGGCACACCCGAAGAGATCACCCGTGGTGGGCACGGGACACTCGATCGTCTGCACGACGGTCCATGCACCATCGACCTGGCTGAAGACATAGACACGGCCCGTCGAGATGCCCGAGAGTTTCGCCAGTCCAGCGCTCACGATCAACTGGTTGTCGGCGAAGACGGCGGCCGTGCCGAATTCCGCGTTGGTGGCCGCATCCGGGGCGTAGAGCGTGACGTGGGGCGCGTAGGTCTCGCCCACGCGTGAGCGAAGTTCGACCCGACCCGCGTTCGATGCACGGTCGTCGTCGCCAGGCACGCCGATGGCGGCGAACGCTGCATTGCAGGCGAGACCGCGTCCGAAGGCATCGCTTGCGGCCGGCGTCGCGTTGGCGATGGAGGAAACGAGCCCGCCCGGGCAGAACGCCGTGGCCGCGGGAACGCTGCAGGGCGTGGCGGCGGGCAGCACGCAGGAGTCCAGCGCGCCATTGCCATCGCAGTCGGAGCCCTGTCCGTAGGCCACATCCAGGACATCGATTCGCCCATTCGCGTTGCAGTCCACCTGCTGCACGGGACCTCGGTAGCAGCGGAAGCCACCGATCGTCTGCCAGGTGGCGTTGATGGTGCTGGCGTTGTCAGCCTGGTTCGACTGGCCGATCGCCACCCCGGTGGGCGTGCCGTCGTAGCTCACCGCCGGGTTGCTGAAGTGGTCGATGCGGTTGCCGGGCGCGTAGGCCATCACGGTCCGGAACTGCGTGCCGCTGCGGCCATTGAAGCGCCAACCCACGCTCCAGGGCCAGATGCCACCGGCGGTGCAGCCGCCCCCGTCGCCCAGCGCATGACAGCAGCCCATGTTGTGGCCCAGTTCATGGGCAAAAGTCTGGGTGGCCAGGCAGCTCCATGCGGTCACGCTGTAGGGAATGCCCTCGGATTCCGGACCGTTGCTGTACATGAGCCACGCGATGCCGCAGTACTCGCCGTTGGTGCGGATCAGGGCGACCATGTCGGCACCGATGGTGTCTCGGAGCGGCTGGACCCAGTCCAGGTAGCCATCGCCCCCATTGCCCAGCGTGCTCAGGTCGCCGCCGAAGTCGCCACTCACGTAGTCCGTCTCCATCTGCATGAGCAGGTTGAGGCGGGCCGAGATGCCGCTGTTCTGGTAGGCGGCGTTCGCGGCCGCCAAGGCGGAGACGATCTGCCCCTGGATGGCGGCGCTGCCACCAGCCTGGTTGCGGGCGTCGACGGTGTAGAGCACCAGCACGTCGATCGGTCGGTTGGTGTCGCATGCGGCACGCATGACCGTGGGCAGCGAGCCGTCGGCAGCCGGCATGGGCGGGAAGGTGGTCGGTTCCTCGCGAAGCGATCCGGCGCACGGCGGCATCCGGTCGGCGTCCACGGCCTCCAGACGCGAGGAGCCATCGGCCTGGGCGATCACGCGCCATCGGCGAAGGTCATCTCCCTGCAGGAATCCGCTCAACTGTCCCTCGTGCCACGCCAGCACGCCGCTGCCTGCCTCGGGCGTCTCGCCGGCCAGGCGGGCGGAAATCCAGCCTGATTCATGCGTGGTGGTCTCGACCACGGCCAATCGCTCGCAGCCGGGCGGCACCAGTTCCGCCGGCAGGGAAAGGGGCACGACCTGCGATGCCGCGCCGAGGTCGGCTTCAAGAAGCTCGTGGATCGATTCAGCCGCGACGGAACGAGCGACGCCATCGGCCAGAGCCGCTGGGGTCGGCAGGAGAAGGGGGGTCAGCACAACCCCAAGGGCGGCGAACGGACGTGGGGGGCACCGCATGGGAGATCCCACCCTACACCCCGGGCGATTCCGGACAAGACCGGAAGGGGCAATTCGGCGGAAAAAGACCCTCGCTGGGTCAGTTTCCGCGGGCGGCAGGGCCCTGTTGCCAACGCCAGGCGTCCCGGGCACATGTCCTCGAGGTTTCGTCGGGTCTTCCAACCCAGTCGATGCAGGGCGGCCGACGGGTCCGCGAAGCAGCTGGTCACATCGCCCGGCCGGCGGTCCTTGACGGTGAAGGGCACCTTCACGGCATTCACCTTCTCGAACGCCTTCACCACCTCGAGCACGCTGCTGCCGCGGCCGGTGCCCAGGTTGATGGCCTCGCATCGCATGGTGTCGAGTTTCTGCATGGCGGCCACATGTCCGGCGGCCAGATCAACCACATGGATGTAGTCGCGCACGCCCGTGCCATCCGGGGTCGGGTAGTCGCCGCCCCACACGCTGAGTTCCTTGAACTGACCTGCGGCCACCTTCAGCACGAAGGGCATCAGGTTGTTGGGAATTCCGTTGGGGTCCTCGCCGATCAGGCCGCTCTCGTGGGCGCCCACCGGATTGAAGTAGCGCAGCAGGCAGATGTGCCACCGCGGGTCCGAGGCCGAGAGGTCCCGCAGCATGTGCTCGATGGCCAGCTTGGTCTGGCCATAGGGACTTGCGGCCGAGAGCGGATGCGACTCGGTGATGGGCAGCTGCTGGGGCTCGCCGTACACGGTGGCCGAGCTGCTGAAGACCAGCGAATGCACGCCGCAGTCGTTCATGGCCTCGAGCATGCGAAGCGTGCCGACCACGTTATTGTCCCAGTATTCGAGCGGCTTCTGCACGGACTCGCCCACGGCCTTCAGGCCAGCCAGGTGAATGACGCAGGAGATGCGGTGTTCGCGCAGTGTGCGGCGCATCAGGTCGCCATCGCGGATGTCTCCCCGCACGAAGTCCACGGGGTGGCCCGTGATGGTGGCGAGGCGGTCGATGACCGACGCCTTGCTGTTGCAGAGGTTGTCGTAGAGCACCGGGCGATGGCCGCATCGGGCCACCTCGACGGCGATGTGGCTGCCGATGAAGCCGGCGCCGCCGGTGAGGAGGATGGGGTGGGGTTCACTGGTCATGGCCATGCATGTCGGGCAGCTTGTGCCCGGCGTCGCGCAGCGTTTTCTCCCGGCGGGCCAGCTCCATGTCGCTCTCCACCATCATGCGGGCAAGTTCCTCGACGGTGCACTTGGGCTTCCAGCCAAGCTTTCGGATGGCCTTGGCTGGATCGCCCTGCAACTGCTCCACCTCGGCCGGCCGGAAGTAGCGAGGGTCGATCTCCACGAAATCCTTGTAATCGAGACCAACCTGGCCGAAGGCCAGTTCGCAGAACCGCCGCACCGAGATCATGGTGCCGGTGGCGACCACGTAGTCATCGGCCTCAGGCTGCTGCAGCATCATCCACATCGCTTCCACGTAGTCGCCGGCAAAGCCCCAGTCGCGCTGCGCGTCCAGGTTGCCCATGTAGAGCTTCTTCTGCATGCCAAGCTTGATGCGGCCCACGGCGCGCGTGATCTTGCGCGTGACGAAGGTCTCGCCGCGGCGGGGGCTCTCGTGGTTGAACAGGATTCCGCAGCTGGCGTGCATGCCGTAGCTCTCGCGGTAGTTCACGGTGATCCAGTGGCCGAACACCTTGGCGCATCCATAGGGCGAGCGGGGCCAGAAGGGCGTGGTCTCTCGCTGCGGTACTTCCTGCACCTTGCCGAACATCTCGCTGCTGCTGGCCTGGTAGTAGCGAATCTTGCGGCCGGAGATTTCCTGGAACGTTCGCACCGCCTCAAGCAGCCGCATGGTTCCGGTGGCGACCACATCGACCGTGTAGATGGGCTGATCGAAGCTCACTCGCACGTGGCTCTGGGCGCCGAGGTTGTAGACCTCCTCGGGCTGCACTTTGCGGAGGATCTCCAGGAGGCCATTGCCGTCGGCCAGGTCGCCGTAGTGAAGCTTCAGGCGGGCGCCGCGTTCGTGGGGGTCCTGATAGATGTGGTCGAGGCGGTCGGTGTTGAAACTGCTGCTGCGACGGACGATGCCGTGGACCTCGTAGCCCTTGCTGAGCAGGAGTTCGGCGAGATAACTGCCGTCTTGGCCAGTGATGCCGGTGATGAGGGCTCTGTTCACGGGAGACCGTCCGGGAAAGAGAATACGGGAACCGTTCACCCCGAACCCTGTGATCGGTACCACGCGATGGTTCGTTGCAGGCCTTCCTCCAGAGATACCTGTGCCCGCCAGCCAAGTCGATCGGCTGCACGGCGGGTGTCCAGGCACCGGCGTGGCTGCCCATCAGGCTTGCTGGAGTCCCATCGGATCTCGCCCGGGTAGTCGCAGAGCCTCGCGATCAGCGTCACCAGGTCACGGATGGTGATTTCGTGACCCGTCCCAAGATTGATGGGTTCGGGCTCCTCCATCACTTCGGCCGCTCGGATCACCCCCTCGGCAGCATCATCAACGAAGAGGAATTCCCGACTCGCCGCACCCGTGCCCCAGCAGGTGATGTGGTCGCGGTTGGCATCCCTCGCCTCAAGACACTTGCGAATCAGTGCAGGGATCACGTGCGAGGTATCAGGATCGAAATTGTCGTGTGGTCCGTAGAGGTTCACGGGAAGCACATAGGCGCTCCGGAGTCCGTACTGCTGGCGATAGGCCTGCAGCATCACCAGGGCCGCCTTCTTGGCGATGCCATAGGGTGCGTTTGTCTCCTCCGGATAACCGTTCCAGAGATCCTCTTCCTTGAAGGGGACCGGCGTGAACTTGGGGTAGGCGCAGATGGTGCCCACCTGGACGAACTTCTGAACACCGAACTTGCGGGCACCCTCGATCAGATTCAGGGCCATGGCCATGTTTGCATAGAAATAACGTCCCGGATTGGCCATGTTGGCGCCGATGCCACCGACCTCCGCTGCGAGGTGGAGGACCATGGTCGGCCTGACAGTCTCGTAGAGCCTGGAGACAGCACTTGCATCAGTCAGATCGCATTCCACCCGCCGGGGGATGTGGATGTCGGTGATGCCCCTGGCCTGAAGGCGGGATGCAACGGCTCTGCCGAGGAAACCGGAGCCGCCAGTAAGGCAAACACTCGGAGTCAGCGCATCGAGCATGGTTTGGGCCGTAACCAAGAGTTGTGCGAACCGGAAATCGACTTTGCAATTCTTAGGATCGCGACATTCTCATCGCTTCAAGTTTCCATCGCCAAGAATCAGCGCACATCTCCTCAAGCGTTCGGCGTGCGGTCCAGCCGATTACTTCACGCGCGCTGGAGGGATCGGCATAGGCTGTGGAGACATCTCCCGGTCGTCGCGGATGGATGCTTCGGGGGATGGAGACTCCGGTTGCTTTCTCGAATGTGTTGACAACCTCAAGAACGCTATGCCCTACGCCGGTGCCAAGATTAAGGGCGTGGCATCGCGCAGAGCCAATCCGCTCCATCGCGCGGACGTGCGCGATGGCCAAGTCCACGACGTGAATGTAATCACGCACCCCCGTGCCATCCCGTGTCTCGTAGTCACCACCCCAGATCTTGAGCTCCGGCAGCTCTCGTGCGGCGACCTGAGCGATATACGGCATTAGGTTGTTAGGCACGCCATTCGGATCCTCACCAATCAAACCACTGGGGTGGGCTCCGACAGGGTTGAAATATCGCAAAAGGAAGACACTCCAACTCGGATCGGAGCGACTCAGGTCACGGATCATTTCCTCGATCGCTAACTTTGTGCGGCCGTAGGGGCTCGCGCCGCGAAGCGGGTGGGACTCAGTAACCGGGAGGGTCTCTGGTTCGCCATACACCGTGCAGGAACTGCTAAACACGAGAGACCGAACGCCGCAATCCTTCATTGCCTCGAGCAAACACAGTGACCCGGCCACATTGTTGCTCCAGTACAGCAAGGGATTGATCGATGACTCGCCAACGGCCTTAAGTCCTGCGAGATGTATGACGTCGGTGACCAAATGCTCTTGCAGGACGCAACGGACACGTTCTCTATCCCGGATATCGGCCCTGATCAGCGGGATGTTGGCATTTGTGAGCAGTTTGAGTCGTTCGAGAACGCCTTGATTGCTGTTGTGAAAATTGTCCAAGATTACTGGCTGATGGCCCGCAGTAACCAGTTCGACACAGATGTGGCTACCAATAAAGCCCGCGCCTCCAGTAAGTAGAACCACTCGTCGCTTCATGGCCGCGGGATGCTAGCATTCCATGGTTGAGAGTCCCTTCGCAGGGGTCGTCACGGTATTTGAGGTAGTTCCCTACACATGGCGTTGACGCTTGTTCGTCATATGAGGCCCAACTTTAGCAGTGCACCTCCACACCCTCAGGCGATCGCAGTTCTATGGTCATTTCCCATGCGGGGCCCGGGACCGACCATGAGACGAACGCTCTGGTTGCGGTATTCATGACTCCACCGTCGGACTGGGGCCTCTGACCATGACCAATTTGCTCCTGCTCGGACAACAAGAATCTGCCGTCGACATTGGTGCTCAGATTTCGGCATTTCTCTCGGTCGTTCTTACGCCGACGGGTGCCGTATTGGCGACGCTTGGATTGGCAGGAGCCCTAACGCTTCTGCTCTCGAGCGGAGGGCTTCGGCTGGCAATTATTCTTGAATTGTTCTTGCTTACGTTTCTCAAGACTGAAGAGCGATTCGCGGATAATACTCTGATTGAGCCATTTCAGACGCTTCGTACCTACTCGAGGCTTATTTGCTTCGCCTTGCTTGTGCTTGCAGCAGGCCGAGCACTCTTGCTGGAGCGTGGCTCTCGGAACCAGCGGGTTTCGCTGATAGCGTTGGTGTTTTTGTTGTTTCAAATTGTGTACACACTGGAAGTGGCATCCTTCTATGACCTCACCCGTGGTGCACTGGGGGTGATCTCGATTTCGCTCATGTTCATCGTGTTCTATGTCGGAATGGGGCGCATGATGCAGGACGTTCGTGATGCCGAGCAGCAGCTGCAGGCGATCGGGCTGGTGGGATTTCTTTTTATTGGCGCAAACCTGATGCAATTGGCCTTTGGATACAACCAGGCAGTGCTACAGCGAAGAATGGTCGGAATCAGCGGTAATGCCCAGCAGTTCGCATCTGTCTGCAGCATGTTTCTGCTCGTGTTTACGCATCTGTTCTCAACAGCAGCGATCGCCTCATTGAGGAAGATTCTGTGCGCACTGAGTATCGGCCTGCTCGCACTGTTCATCCTTTGGAGTGGATCCAGAACTGGTCTTTTATGCAGTGTGATTTCGGTACTGCTCTACCACCGCCACCGCGTTGGTCGACTGATTCCCATCGTGCTGGTCGGCGCAGGCCTAGCCGCGCTCTTCGCAGTTACCTTTGGCGAAGACGCCCTTACGAATATCGATCGATTTCTCTACGGGAAAAATACCCGGGAGGCTCCGTGGGCTGATGCGTGGTCCGAGTTTCTCCGATCTCCGGTCTTTGGGCAGTTGCCTGGATTTCAGGGTGGACAGCCGAACGGAGTGGAGTCAAGTTATCTTCGCGCGCTCGCACTGATGGGGGTGATCGGAGGCGTCATGATGGCCGCCATCGTCGCATGCACTGTGGGCACGATGATCCAGTTGTTGCGAGTTCAAGAGGGTGGTCCAAGTAGTCGAGCCATTCGAGACATGGCGTTTGCATCGCTCGGAGTCATGCTCGTCAGCAACACGTTCGAAGGATTCTTTTTCGGCTTACTTACCTTTCCGGTAATGCTGTTCTACTTCAGCTTTGCGGTCGCCAATTTTGCATTGGACCATGAGCAGCCTCCGGAGACGGACGATGAAACGGAGTTGAACGGGATCGGCGATCATTCGGTGGCAGGACCGTAACTCCTCAGTTCGGGGGTTCAGTCTGGGTGTTGGTAGATTCCATGCATGATTGATCGCAGATTGGTGTGGATCTCCTCGCAACCGACTCCTTACAACGACTTTCTTTTTCGGGCCATTGCTGAAGAAGTCCGTGTGTTTGAGGTCTGGTATCGGAAGCCAGGTTCTACCTCACACCCTTGGAAGACGCCTCTGGGCCAGGGCTATCGGCATCGAGCGTTCAGGCCGATGTTTGGCGCTGACTGGAAGCTCATTTTCGAGGCGATCCGCCGGCGTGACACTTTCTTCATGGTCGCGGGCTGGATTGAGCCGACCCAGCAGATCCTCTTGACCGCTATCCGGCTGCTTGGCCGCGACTTCGCGATGTGGACGGATACACCAAATCTGACCAAGAGACGGGGTCGAGTACAGGCTTGGCTTCGGTCGTGCTGGTTGAAATGGTTGTTTCGGGGTGCGAAGGCCGTGCTTGGAACCGGCAAGCCCGGGGTCGAGGCATTGGAACAAATGGGCGTGCCCACGGGGCGAGCGGTGGCGTTTCCATTCGTGCTGGACCTGAACGCCTATCGCCGTACAGATTGGTCTTTCGATCGCTCGAGGCCCATGCAGTTCATCTCGTCGGGCCGCCTTTTGAATCGTCAGAAAGGTCATGATTTGGCCATTCGTGCTCTGGCGCGAGCTTCCCAGGAGACTGGTCAATCGTTCGAGTATTTCATAGCGGGTACTGGGCCGGATCTTCGCGAGATCATCGATCTGGCGAAGAGGCTTGGCGTTGGAGAGCGGGTCACGTGTGGTGGTTGGGTAGAGCCGACGGAACTTGTGGATCGCATGAAGAGCGCCCATGTTCTGATTCACTCTTCACCGACCCACGACCCCTTTCCAAACGCAATTCTCGAGGGAATGGCGGCCGGTATGGTCGTGCTTGGATCCGACGCGAGCGGCTCTGCTCGAGATCGGATTATCTCCGGAACGAATGGCTTTGTTCACGCCGCGGGCGATGAGAAACAATTGTGTCAACAGATCGTTTGGTGCTTCCAAAATCAGGCTGAGCTTGGCCGACTTGGGCGCGCCGCAGAGGCCACCGCGAATCAGTGGCCAGTGACAAGATCGAT
>JBILWQ010000089.1:0-7259 GCA_044369805.1 Phycisphaerales bacterium | reverse complement strand
CGGCGGGCGGAAACAGACCTGCGTAGTCGATGGATTCCTCCATCAGTCGTCGAAGGGAGCGCACGCGTCGAGGGTAGTCCATGCCGCGGCGACCTGCACGCAGCGTTACCATGTCGACATGCACTGGAAGAGGGTGACCGACTTCGTCCTGCGTCTGCCACATCGACCGGGGGCGTTGGCCGCGCTGGCGTCGCGGCTTCGCGAGGCCGATGTCGAGCTTCTGGGCATGTGGGGTCCAGTGCACGGGCGTCACACCACGGGCTTCCACTGCATTCCGGAGCGGGCCGAGCAGTTCCGCGCCTTCAGCCGCGATGCGGATCTTGAGGCCTTCGAGCAGCCTGCCTTCCTGCTCCACGATCCTTCGCATTCGGGCGGCCTGACCCGCACGCTCGATGCCATCGCGACCGCGGGCATCAACATCGAGGCCATCCAGAGCGTGACCGTGAACGGCGCCCTGGCCGCCATGGTGTGGGTGGATGAGGCGGACGAGCCGAAGCTGCAGAAGGTGCTCTCGGACGCCTGAGTCCCTCTCTCGCCGCTAGAGCAGGTCCATGGCCACCTGACTGGCCAGCATGCGGCCTCGCGGCGTGTGACGGATCCGTCCGTCCGAGGCCTCGAGCAAGCCCGTCTCCATGTGGGCCGCAAGAGCCAATTCCCGTGCCACGCCACGCTGGCCGCGCCGCAGCAGGGCCTGCACGCGCTCCACCGGCATGCCCTCGAGCAGCCGAAGGCCCATCATGAAGGCTTCGCCCACCTGACCATCATCGTCCAGCCGCTCGACATCCTGCACGGGCGACCACGGTCCCTGAGCCAGCCAGTCGCCCAGGCGAGGCACGTTCCGCCAGCGCAGGCCGGAGGCATGACCGCTGGCGGCGGGACCGATGGCGAGCCAGTCCTCGTTCCGCCAGTAGAGCTCGTTGTGGCGGCAGCGCATGCCGGGCCTGGCCCAGTTGCTGATCTCGTAGTGCTCTAGGCCTGCAGCCGCAAGAGCGTCGCACGCAGCCTGATGCATGGCCAACTCCAGGTCTTCGGGCGCACCCTGCACCTGGCCGCGTGCGTGACGCTGCCCAAGCGGCGTGTTCGACTCGTACATCAGGCCGTAGCAGGAGACGTGATCGGGACCCAGGGCCAGCGCCTGCCGCAGGTCATCCTGCCACTCCGCAAGCGTGCCGCCGGGCACCGCGTAGATCAGGTCAAGGTTCACCTGAGCCATGCCCGCGGAACGCAGCCGCTCGACGGCCCGGCCCACCGAGGCCGGGTCGTGGTGCCGCTCCAGGGCCTGCAGCAGTCGGGGCTGGAAGCTCTGGGCTCCCATCGAGACGCGGTTCACGCCGGCATCGGCCAGCGCAGCCGCAATGTCCGCATCCACGGTCTCCGGATTCGCCTCGACCGTCCACTCGGCCCCCGGGCTCCAGGGCAGCCGCTGACGCAGGTGCGCAAGGAATGCGCTCAGTTCCCTTGCCCGCAGCATGGTGGGCGTGCCGCCACCCACGAAGAGGGTCTCGAGCGGCTCGCGCACCACGCCGGCCCAGGCGTCGATCTCGGCCTTGGCCCGCTCCACGTACGCCGAGCGCCGATCCTCGGCATCGACGAAACTGTAGAAATCGCAGTAGTGGCACTTGTGCCGGCAGAACGGCACGTGCGCGTACACCCCTCGAAAGCGGTGCGAACCCTGCGCGAGCAGCGAGGGCAGCGGCGCGGGTCGAAGGGTGTCTAGCGAAATGTCCGCTGTCGGCGGCATGCTCCGAGCCTACGGCACCCGCCACCCTCGGCGTTAGCATTGCCGCGTGACTCAAGCACTCGCAACCGCCGTGGTCGGGCTCCAATGGGGCGATGAAGGCAAGGGCAAGATCGTCGACCTGCTCACCAGTCGCCATGACGTGATCGTGCGCTACAACGGCGGGGCCAACGCCGGGCACAGCGTGCAGGTGGGCACCGATCGCTACGCCCTGCATCTGGTGCCCAGCGGCATCCTGCACCCCGACAAGGCGTGCGTGATCGGCAACGGCGTGGTGGTCGATCCCGAGAAGCTGCTGCAGGAGATCGAGGGCCTCCGCTCTCGCGGCATCCGCGTGGCCGACAATCTCCAGGTGAGCGACCGCGCCCACGTGGTCATGCCTTACCACAAGGAACAGGACGCGGCACTGGAAGACTTCATGGCGGGCGTGACCAGCGGCGATGCCGGCAGCCTGGCCATCGGCACCACGCGCCGCGGCATCGGTCCGGCCTACGGGGACAAGGTGAGCCGTTCCACGGCGATCCGCGTGGGCGACCTGCTCGATGCCGCCTATCTGCAAGAGCGACTTCGCGTGATCTGCGGGCTGCGCACCCGCGAGCTGAAGGCGCTTGGCGTGCAGGCCCCGCCGCTCGACGCCGATGCGCTCGCCGCGCGCTTCGCCGAGGCTGGCGAGCGGCTGCGCCCGCATGTCACCGACACCGTCTACGGCCTGCACGACGCCGTGAAGGCCGGCCGCCGACTGCTCTTCGAGGGCGCCAACGCCAGCCTGCTCGACATCGATCACGGCACCTATCCGTACGTCACCAGCAGCAACTGCAGCACGCTGGGCATTCCCGCGGGCACCGGGCTTCCCATGCGGAACATCGGTCGCGTGCTGGGCATCATGAAGGCCTACAGCACCCGCGTGGGCGGCGGGCCCTTCCCCACCGAACTGCTGGATGCGGTCGGCGATGGCATCCGCACGCGAGGCCGCGAGTTCGGCACCACCACGGGTCGGCCCCGCCGAGTGGGATGGCTGGATCTGGTGGCGGTGCGCTACGCCAGCATGATCTGCGGCGCCACCGGCATCGCCTGCACGCTGCTGGATGTGCTCAGCGGCGTGGATGAACTGAAGATCTGCACCGGCTACCGGCTGAGCGATGGCCGCAAGACGGACCGCTTCATTCCCGACGCGCACCGACTTGAGGGCGCGACTGCTGTCTACGAGACGCTGCCGGGCTGGCACGAGCCCATCCGCGGCGCCGAGGATCGGGCCGCCCTGCCGGGGAACGCTCGCCGATACCTGGAGCGCATCGAGCAGATCCTGGGCCTGCCGATCGAGATGGTGGGCGTGGGCCCCGATCGGCGGCAGACGCTCGAGGCCGTGGGTACCGCATGACCGGCCTGCCGCGCCATGTGGCCATCATCATGGACGGCAACGGCCGCTGGGCGCAGCGGCGCGGTCTGGCCAGGGTGCTGGGTCACCACGAAGGCAGCCGGACGGTACGCCGCATCGTGACGGCCTGTGCCGAACGCAAGATCGAGGCCCTGACCCTGTTCAGCTTCAGCAGCGAGAACTGGAGTCGACCCGCTGACGAGGTGGCAGCCCTCATGCTGCTGCTGCAGGAGCATTTGCGGAGTGAGCTGCCGGTCATGCTGAAGAACGGCATCCGCTTCCGCCGGCTGGGGCGCCGCGAAGGCATGCCCGCCGAGGTGCTGGCGCTGCTCGATGAGACGGAGCGAGCCACGGCCCACGGCACCGGCATGGTGCTGACGCTCGCCCTGAACTATGGCGCGCGAGCGGAGATCGTGGATGCCGTGCGCATGATCGCGACCAAGGCCAAGGCAGGCGTGATCGATCCGGCGGCCATTGATGAGGCGACCATCGATGCTCACTTGGGCACCGCCGGCCTGCCCGACCCTGACCTCCTGATTCGCACCGCGGGCCAGATGCGGGTGAGCAACTTCCTGCTGTGGCAGATCAGCTATGCGGAGCTGCACGTGACCGAGACGCTGTGGCCGGATTTTGGGCTGGAGGATCTGGAGCGGGCGTTTCGCGACTTTGCCGGAAGGCAGCGCACGTTTGGTGGGTTGAAGGCGAGGTAGGTGGTGCGGGAACAGGGGCCTGGCTAGGGCACGGAGCCTGCAGCGATCACCGGGGGGGCCATGGATTTGCGTCACGTCCGCGCTATTCAGGGCCGTCGCCACAAGCGGGTGCCCTTCTGGTGAAGAGAGAACGCCTCGGCCCGTGGACCGGGGCGTCTTTCATTTTCGCCGTGGAGAAGCAGCGAATCGGAGCGAGGGGCGATGGTCGGGCGGTTCATTCTCGTTGTCTCTGCTGCGAGTTCGCATGGAACCGCAAGGCGCGTTGCAACGCCGAAATACGCTGTTTGTCTCTCCTTGCCTCTCGGCGTCCGCGGTCTCTGGTGAACGATGTTCCAGCAAGTGAAAGCCCCCCGACGCGGGTGCGCCGAGGGGCTTGGAACTGTGGCCCGCCGCGCGTCCGCGGCAGGAAGATGCGTCAGGTTGAAGTGACTCAGGCGTGGCGGCGACGACCACCGACGAGGCCAGCCAGACCGACGAGCGCCATGGCACCCGGGGCTGGGATGACCGTGAAGTGTCCGAACGATCCGGAGCTGGCGTACTCAGTCGCAGGAGACGTGGCCATCTCGACGGCATACTGTCCCGTTCCGAGCGAGACCGTCTGGCTGTAAGAAGTTCCTCCGAAAACATCGAGCGTGACATAGGCATCGCCGCCCTGCTGGCTCAGGTCGTAGATCCGCCAGATGCCGTCCGACGCCGGGTTGTTGCCCCAAAGCTGGATGTCCGCCGAACCGGTCACCGAGAAGTAGCGGACCAGGCTGAGGTACACGGCTTCCGAACCGCCGACAGCGTACGTCAGCGAGGCCGAGAAGCCGGATGCAGTCGCTGCCGTGATGCTCGCCGAATCGGATCCGAAGGCCGCGGAAACGGCGCTCATGGACGCCGCGCCCGAGGTCCTGATCGGATCCTCGTATCCGAACGTGATCTGGACGTAGTTGTTGGCGTTCGCGGTGTCCCACACCAGGCCAGCTTGCGCCTCCTGCGCAACGCCAAGGGTCCCGCCGAACAACATCGCGCCCGCGGCGCACGTCTTCATTGCGTTGCTTCGCATCTAAAACATCCTGGGGCAATACCCCGCCTGAGGCCGACACTTCCGTGCAGGCACGTTCCGGCCGAGTCCGTCGGCGAGCGACCCTTCTCCATCGCCGCCTCAACGAAGGGCAGCGAAATGCAGATGAGCTGACTCGTGGCAGTTCCCCGCGACTGCCCGGACGGCTCTCCTCCCGAATATAACGCAAATGCGGTCACCATCCCCCACGGAGCGTATGATTTTTCACATATTTGCGGGGCATGCCCTCGGCCCCCTCAATCCCGCCGATCGGGAATTCATGGGCAGATCTGCTTGGATCAGAGATCGACGCAGGGGTGCCTCGCGCCCTTCAAGCCCGCCCCCCCGGGGGGCCGCTCTTTGCAACGAGAGCCGGAACCCCCGTTCCGAGCACCAGAGGGGCATCTCGCTCTCTAGGAGATCCAAACCCCAATGTAAATCCTGTTTCGCTCGGACTACCGAAACTCCCGCACCCGCTGTCCGCCTGGATCGAGCGGGCGATCGATGCCACGCAACCCGGTCGCCACCAGCTGCACCACGCCATCACGGCGCTGCACCCGGCCCCGGGCGATCAGCGCCGGCTCATGCCGCACGCGGGCCCGATCACGCTTCCACACCTTCGGCCGCACGATCAGGTTCACCGCTCCGCTCTCGTCCTCGAGCGTGATGAACACCGTGCCCTTGGCCGTGCCCGGCTTCTGGCGCAGCAGCACGATGCCCGCCACGCTGGCCATGCTGCCATCGGGACACTCGTGCACCAGCCGCAGCGAGGCGCACGGCCGCACGCCGCGTCGCGACAGCATGCCACGCATGGCACTCATGGGATGCCCCCGAAGTGACAACCCAGTGCCCTGATAGTCCGCAGCGGTGCGGAGCAGCGGATCGATTGGCGGCAGCTCGGCTCGCGGAGCCACGCGGCCCGCGTCAGGCGGCACCTGCTCGAACAGCGGCGCATCCCCCTCCCGCAGCCTTCCCGCCTGCCACAGCGCCTGCTCGCGGGCAAGCCCCATGGATCCGAACGCGTCCGCACGGGCAAGGGCACGCATGGCCGTGGCACTGGCGCCCGAGGCCCGCCACAGCGCCTCCAGCGATCGCCACGGCCCCTCACCCCGCACCGCCGCCACACGCTCGCCACACGCCTGCGACAACCCTCGCACCATGCACAGTCCCAGACGCAGTGCCGGCGGCTCGGCGAACCCTCGCGTGCCACGAGGCTCCAGCGTGCAGGGCCACGCACTGAAGTTGGCGTCGATTGGCCGCACCTCCACGCCATGCTCGCGAGCATCGCGCACCAGCTGCGCTGGCGCATAGAACCCCATCGGCTGGCTGTTGAGCAGTGCGGCCGTGAACGCCGCCGGGTGATGCCGCTTCAGCCACGCGCTGGCGTAGGCCAGCAGCGCAAAGCTGGCCGCGTGGCTCTCGGGAAAGCCATAGCCCGAGAAGCCCTGGATCTGCGTGAACACCTGCTGCGCGAACTGCCGCGTGTAGCCGTTGGCCACCATGCCCGCTTCCAGCCGCTCGCCGTACTGCGCCAGCTGGTTGCCGCGGCGCTTCCAGGCCGCGATCGATCGGCGAAGCTGGTCGGCCTGCCCAGGCGTGAACCCCGCCGCCACCACCGCCAGCGACATGGCCTGCTCCTGGAAGAGCGGCACCCCCAGCGTGCGGCCCAGCACCCGCTCGATGCGCGGATCGGGGAACAGGACCGGCTCGAACCCGGCTCGCCGGCGCAGGTACGGATGCACCATGTCACCTTGGATCGGCCCAGGCCGCACGATGGCCACCTGCACCACCAGGTCGTAGAAGCGGCGAGGCTTCAGCCGCGGCAGCATGCTCATCTGCGCCCGACTCTCCACCTGGAACACCCCCACCGTGTCGGCGCGACAGAGCATGTCGTAGGTGGCCGGGTCCTCCGACGGAATGGTGTGGAAGGCGAGTGCCGGCGCCGCGGGGTCAGGCCGCGCCTGGTCCACCAGCTGCAGGCACTTGCGGATGCAGGTGAGCATGCCCAGCGCCAGCACGTCGACCTTGAGCAGGCCCATGGCCTCCAGGTCGTCCTTGTCCCACTCGATGATGGTGCGATCGGCCATGGTGGCGGGCCGCACCGGCACGATCTCGTCCAGGCGTGCGTGGCTCATGACGAAGCCCCCCACGTGCTGCGAAAGATGCCGCGGGAAGCCCTCCAGTTCCGCGGCCATGCGAAGCACGCGCGCCTCGAGATGGTTCTGCGGCTGCACGGGCGCCACCTCGGCCCGTTCCGGCTCGCCATCGCGAGGGTCGGTCATGTGACGATCGATCCGCTTCGCCAGCCGGTCGACCGCATCGAGCGACAGGCCCAGGGCCTTGCCCACGTCGCGCACCGCCGAGCGGCCTCGCCAGCGGATCACCTCGGCG
>JBILWQ010000088.1:0-7283 GCA_044369805.1 Phycisphaerales bacterium | reverse complement strand
GGTCTCGTCGGCGGGGGCGCCGGCGGGGTAGGGGAAGATGAGTTCCTCGCGGAAGTTGCCCCAGAAGTAGTTCTTCACCAGGCCCATGGTGCTTGGATCGGGGCCGAGCATTTCCTGGGCCTGCTCGATCTGCTTCCGATCCTTCTCGGAGATGTTCTTCAGTTCCTTGGCGAGATTGACGGTGCTCATGGGTGCTCCTTGCCCCGCGCGTGGCGGAGGGCCATGCATTGCATGCGGAAGCCCTGGTCAGGGCAATGTGAAGAGCCGACACGGCGATGAATATTCATAATGCATATCCACAACTGCATGCGGCAGGGCGAAGTGCGGATGCGAAAGAAGGGATGAAGGGGCCGATTCGCATGCATCATGCATGCATGGGCCTGTCCGAGGGGGTGCTCGGGCTACCGCTTCAGGAAGGCCGTCAGTTTGGCGCGGGCTTCGGGCGTGTGTCGCAGATCCACCAGGTGGGTCTGCTCGCGCTTCACCGCGGCGCCGAATCCATCCTTCAGTCCCGCCTGCACGGCATCGATCACGGCGATGGCGGCGGCGGTGGCGGCCTGGGGCCGCACGAACGGGATGGCCGCTGCGGTCATGGCGCGATGCTCGGCGTCGCAGGCGTTCGCGGGCGCGCTGCGGGGCGTGGTGCGCGGATGTGCCAGAAGCCACGCGATGGCCGCCTGCGCCGCTTCCGCGGGCGAGGCGTGCGTGGACTCGAAGAGTCCCCGCGGCGGACGTGCCGCATCGAAGGGCGCGCCCTGCATGGTGGCGGCGATGGCGGCGGCGGGCTCGATGCGCGCTGGCAGCAGCACGGTGCCGCCCCAACCGGGGCAGATGCAAAGACCACACTCCGGAAGACCCACCTTCCAGCCCTTGTCACCAGCAGGCGGCGTGACGCCGAAGAGCGCATCGCAGTGCATGGCCAGTTCCAGTCCGCCGCCCAGCGCTGCACGGTGAATCACGCAGGCGCTGGGACACGCCAGGGCCGGAATTCGGCCGAACGCCGTCGAGCCCGCCTGAAGGTAGGCGTGCAGCGCGGCATCATCGAGCGAGTCGATCTCGGCCAGGTCGGCCCCGGCCACGAAGACCCGCTCGCTGTCGGAGATCAGCAGGAATCCCGTGGCCCTCGATTCGGCGACGTGTCGCATGGAGCGATCGATGGCGCCGATGAGCCAGGCATCGAGCACCACCACGCCGCCACGTGGCTTGGCCGGATTGGGCACCAGATGCACGACCGCGATCCCGTCGGGCCGTCGCTCGATGGGAAGCAGATCCGTGTCAGCCATGTTCATACGGTATCCGCGAAGGGCTTCCGCCGCCGGATCGCGGGGGCGCGGCGAACTTCGCCCGAAGGCGCTGCTGCGCTTCGGGCCCCTGGATGACGCGCGCGGAGAGATCCGCCGCGCGGCGCATGGTCTGCGCATCGAGCTCGGGTTCCAGATCGGCCAGCCAGGCCTTGGTGATGGCCATGGCCTCGGCGCCACCGGTGCGGAGCCGCTCCGCAAGGCTTCGGGCCGCCGACTCCAGTTCGGGCTCGGGAACCAGGTGCGTGGCCAGACCCAGCCGATGGGCCTCGGTGCCATCGACCACGCCGCCGGTCAGCAGCATGGCCCGCGCGCGACCGGCGCCGATGCGCCGCATGAGGATGGGTGCGACCACCGCGGGGCATATGCCCAGGTCGACCTCGGGATAGCCCAGCTTCGCCTCCGCATGCGTGAGGGCCAGGTCGCAGGTGGCCATGAGGCCGCAGCCGCCTCCGATGGCCGCGCCGCGCACGCAGGCGATGGCGGGCACGCGAAGGGCGCGGATGGCCAGCGAGCAGCGGGCCAGCGCGTGCAGCATGGTGCCCATGCGGACCGGATCGTCCATCACGCCACGCAGGTCCATGCCGGCACAGAACGACTTGCCCTCGCCCCGCAGGATCAGCACCCGCAGCGTGGCGTCGGCGGCCGTGGCAATCAGGGCCGACTCGAGTGACTCGATCAGTTCCAGCGAGAGCGCGTTCCGCGCCTCGGGCCTGTTCAGCGACAGGGTGCGGATGCCGTCACGATCGTCGATCTGGATGAGGTTGGACATGGTCACCTTCGGGTTCATCGGCGGCTTCGGTTCGCCCAGGCCGATTGAAGCAGGGCTCGGCCTTCCACGGAACCCGTGGTGGCCAGGCTTGCATCGAGTGCGCGCGAACACGTCGCGGCACTGATGGAGCCGTCAAGTTCCAGCAGCCAGCGTCGCGTGGCGGCCAGTGCGCGCGGACCCTTGGCCAGCAGCTCGGTCGTCACCCGAGCGGCCAGTTCGTGCAGCGAGGCCGGATCCGGCGCCAACTGGTGGACAAGGCCCAGCCCATGGGCGCGGGCACCATCGAGGATCTCGCCCGACACGAGGAGTGTCCGCGCAATTCCAGAGCCGACCCGCGCGGCCAGCACGGGACCGCTGACCGCCGGCGAGAGGCCGATGGCGTGCACGGGATAGCCCAGGCGCGCCTCGGGACAGGCCAGAGCCAGGTCGCAAGCCATGGCCAGCGCGCAGCCTCCGGCCAGCGCCGGACCCTGCACCACGGCCACGCTGGTGGCTGGAAGCGCGCGAAGGCGGCGCACGCACCCACCAAGCCGCTTCAGGAAAGATGCGAGCAGTGGTTGGGCCGGATCGGGATCCTCCGCAAGAAGGCCCAGGTCGAAGCCGGCACAGAAGGCGGTGCCTTCGCCGCGCACCAGCACCACACGCACCGCGCCTTCGGGTGGCGATTCACTGAAGGGATGGAATCGACCGGCCGCGGTCGACTGTTCCAGCTGCAGGATGGCCGCCTCCAGTCCGTCGAAGAGGGGCGGCCCCATGACATTGCGCCGCCCGGCATCGCGAAGGGTGATGGTGGCTGCACCCTCGAGTGCATGCTCGTGCAGATCCAGCGTGACCGGACCCCAGGTCTGCGTCTGACCGGATCTCACCGACCGACTCCCGGTGTGCCAGGCACGTCGCCCGCGGCCCAGATCACGGGATTGCCGTGCTCATGACCCAGCACCGTGACGCTTCCGGCACGGATCGCGAACGATCGGCCCCGTGAAGGCGGCAACTGCAGCCAGGCCGCGATCACCAGCCGGGAGAAATGACCATGCGAGAAGAGCGCCACGCTTCCCGGCGCCTCGTTCACGCGACGCAGCACGGCCTGGGCCCGCTCCGCCACCTGCGAGAGCGTCTCCCCACCCGGGCAGCCGTCGCGCCACAGGTCCCAGTCGGAGCGCGTGGACTGGATCTCGTGCGTCGTGATGCCCTCGTACTCGCCATAGTCCCATTCCACCAGCAGGGGCTCGGGGCGGACCTGCTGACCCAGACCGCACAGCCTCGCCGTGTCCATGGCGCGGGAGAGCGGACTGCTGAGCACTCGGTCGAAGCGGATCGTGGCGAACCAGGGGCGAAGAGCCTCGGCAGCGGCCACCCCCGTTGGTGTGAGCGGGATGTCGGTGCGGCCCGTGTGGCGGCCGTTCACGCTCCACTCGGTCTGCGCATGCCGGACCAGCCACACCTGTCGAGCGCCCTCGCCGGACGCCGGCGCGAATGCGGCGTCTCGGCTCATGGGGCGTGATCGACCCCCACGAACGGATCGCGGTGATAGACGAGCAGCATCTCGTCGGCGCCCTGCAGCAGCAGGCGACCGGGTTCGATCAGCGGGATGAAACCCATGTCGAGGCGGCGGGGGGGTGGCTCGATGGCGATCCTGAGCGACGAGCCATCGAACTTCCACGTGCCTCGCCGGATGAAGTCGCCCTGCCGTGAGGTCATGTTGCCGCCCGCGCCGAGCGTGAGCACGGCGCCCGCTGGGCTCACCACCGGCGAACCCTGCTCGGGCGCTTCCGAGGGTGGCATGCGACAGTCGCCGGGAGCCAGGATCCAGCGACCGGTCAGGCGATCGGTGGTGACGGTCAGGGTGCCTTCCGTGGGCGGCTCCGTGGGAGCCTGTGTCGCAGTCCGGCTCGATGCGCTGCACCCGACAACGATCCAGAGCAGCACGCACGCAAGAGGTGGATGCCATTGCACCATGGGCGGCATGCTACGGAGCCGCTAGCGTGAATGATCGAGCGCCGCGCCTGGCGCGTCCCGCTCGAGCAGTTCGGTGGTGCTGGGCATGAGCACATCCAGGCGATCGGCGATCGCCCGCAGCAGCAGGCCCTCGCGCGGGTGGAGTCGACCATCCTCGGACACCACCTCGGCGGCGGCGTCGACCAGCCGGTGACGGCCCGTCTCGCTCAGGCGGGCCAGGCTCTCCAGTGCGGCGTCCACGGCATCGAGTGAGCAGGACTCGGGTGGCGCGGGGGGCTGATCGGGAAGTTCAAGATGCGCCATTCCACGAGCCAGGGCCGCGGTGGTGCGGCCGACTGCACCGGCATGGGCAAGGGCGGAGAGCAGCAGCCACGCCTCACGCGCTCGCGAGGTGATGGAGGCGGAGCCGGGTCGGTCGCGCAGTGCGCCGAAACGGCCCTCGACGCGCCGGCCCAGCACCGAGCGGAGCGTCCACTCGAGCAGGGTGACCTTGCCATCCGCCTTGACCACCGTGGTCAGCGTGGATCGGAACGCCTGGTACTGCGGCAACGAGAGTTGCTGCATGGCGGGCATGCAGAGATCGAGCACGATCAGCTGCAGCGAGGCATCGATGCGCTCCATGGCTGGCCGCAGCCGCGTCACGGTGGAGGCCATGGCCGGTCCGAGTCCCGCCAGCACCGCCTTCCTCTGCCGTTCGCGAGCTTCCTCGTGGCTGGACCACGCCAGCAGCAGCACCACGGCCTGCGCATCGAAGGGTTCCTGGCAGGCCTTCAGTACCGGCTGAGGCAGGTCGTGGCGAAGCAGTTTCCTCGCGGAATCCACCGCATGTGCCGGGATCACCGCACCCTGGGCGGAAGGTGTGGGATCCGCTGTCAGTCCAGCGGCACCCAGGGGCATGGTGGCGGCGCTCCCCCGGGGCTGGGGCACCACCGGAGCCACGGCCGCGCCCTCCAGACGCCGGATCCGTTCCTCGATGGGCGGATGCGAGGCCAGCCACGCGTTGGCGGCGCTGGTGAAGAAGAAGTGGTTCAGACCGCTGGCCGCCTCGTTGTCCAGGCGGTTGTCAGCCAGGCCCGCGATCCGCCGAAGCGCCGAGGCGAGGCCCTGCGGGTTCCGCGTGTACTGCGCGGCGCTGGCGTCGGCCAGGAATTCGCGCTGGCGACTGACGGCGGCCTGCAGCAGACGACCGAAGAGCGCGCCCAACCCGCCCACGACCAGCAGCACCAGCCCCACGATCGCGATGCCGGCGCGCCCATCACCCTTGCGGCTCCGGCTGGCGGGCATGCGCGCCGCGGCATGCAGCACGCCGCGCCCGATGAGCGCGATCACCATGACACCGGCCACGGCGCAGGCCAGTCGCAGGTTCAGTCGCATGTCGCCATGGGCCACGTGACTGAACTCGTGGGCCACCACGCCCTGCAACTCGTCGCGGGTGAGCTGGTCGATGGCACCTCGCGTGAAGCCCAGCACCGCATCCTTGGGGGTTCGGCCCGCGGCGAAGGCGTTGATCGAGGCATCCTCCATCACGTAGACCGGAGGCACCGGCATGCCGCTGGCGATCGACATCTCATCCACCACATCGAGCAATCGCCGCTCCGAGGGACTGGCGCCCGCGGGCTGGATCCAGCGGCCACCCAGCGCCTCCGCCACGGCCTTGCCCCCGCCTGCGAGCTGGATCCGCTTCACCCCCGCGCCCAGCAGGATGAGGGTGCTGGCGCCCAGGGCCACGGCCGCGAAGACGCCGGGATTCCACCAGGGCGTGGCGGAGGGGACGTAGGGACCCTTGTGCGCCTCCTTGGCCATGATCACGCCCAGCGGCAGGTAGAGCAGCGCGATCACCGCGAGCATGCTGAGGATGAAGAGGATCACCAGCCGACGGGTGCCGCGCTTCGCCGCGTCCTGGTGATCGAAGAAGTTCATGAACCGGCCCGGATGGCAACGCCCGGCACCGCTCGGGTCGCCTCGTCCGTCTCCCACATCTCGGCCTGCGTGAAGCCGAACCAGCCCGCGACCAGGTTGCCCGGAAAGGTGACCACGCGCTCGTTGTAGCGCATGGCGGCATCATTGAAGGCCTGCCGCGCGAAGGCCACGCGGTTCTCGGTGCTCACCAGCTCGTCCTGAAGGCGCTGCATGACCTCGCTGGCCCGCAGATCGGGATAGGCCTCGACGCGAGCCATCAGGCCGCGCAGGGCGCCGTCGAGCGCCATGCTGGCCACGGCCAGCGTGCGCATGCCGGTGAGCGAACCGGCGGCCAGGCCATCGATCGCCTGCTGCACCGAGGCGCGGGCGCGGGTCACGGCCTCGAGCGTGCCGCGCTCGTGGGCCATGAACCCCTTCACCGTCTCGACCAGGCTGGGGATCAGGTCATGCCGGCGCCGCATCTGCACGTCGATCTGCGAGAGGGCATTGCGCGTGCGCACCCGCGCCACCGCCAGGCCGTTGTAGAGGGCCGCCAGCGCGATCACCAGCAGCAGGCCCACGAGCAGGGGCACCGCCACGATGCCCAGATCGGTCCAGCCAGCGGCCAGCAGCCCCACGGAGCCGGTCATGCTCATGCCCGGACGCGCCCGATCCTGGCGCCGACCAGTTCGGCGACCTGCTCGATGGCTGCGCCAAGGTCGTCGTTGATGACGAACGCGTCGTAGACGCCATTGCCCCGCGCTCGCCCCATCTCCAGTCGCGCCTCGGCGAATCGGCGCTGGATGGCGGCCTCGTCCTCGCGACCGCGCTGCCGCAGCCGAGCCAGCAGCGAGTCCTCGTCCGGGGGCAATATGAAGATGCCCAGCATGTCCGGGACCTTGGCGTGCACCTGCTCGGCACCCTGGACGTCGATGTCCAGGATCACCAGCTCGCCTGCGTGGAGCGAGGTCTCCACGGGCTCGCGCGGGGTGCCGTAGCTGCTTCGGCCGAACACCATCGCGTGCTCCAGGAAGGCGTCGCGCGCCACCATGGCCGCGAATTCGGCCTCGGACATGAACCGGTAGTCCACGCCGTCGCGCTCGCCCGCCGAGGGCCGTCGCGTGGTGCAGCTGACGCTGAAGTGACCGCCGAAACGGCGGATCAGTTCATGCGCGATCGTGGTCTTCCCCACGCCAGAGGGACCACTGAGCACCAGAAGGAGGCCGCGGGCCATGGGCCGATCCTACGGCGCACGCCCGATGCGGCGACCGCGGCCTTCCTGCACCCGATGCTCATGGCCCCGGATTCCGGTCCTGCAGCCAAGCCTGGTAGAGCCGGGCCACGGTCTTGTCCGG
>JBILWQ010000087.1:0-7349 GCA_044369805.1 Phycisphaerales bacterium | reverse complement strand
GCATCTCGGCCACCTGCCGCAGCAGCAGGCGACGGAGCGGTTCCTGGCGGATCGCTCCGTCTCCGGTCAGGCGCAGCGCTGGCGTGACGGTGGTCACGACGACACCGTCTTCCGTCCGTTGCCGCTCCGGATCTCGATGTGGCGGGGCTTCACGCCGCTTCGCTTGCCGACGCGGATGGTGATCACGCCAGCCTCGCTCTCGGCCGTGACTCGATCAGGATCGGCGCTCTCGGGCAGCTCCACGGCGCGGCGGAAGCCTCCGAAGCGACGCTCGCACTGGTAGAAGTCCTCGCCCTTGCGTTCCTCCTCCTCCTTCTTGGTGCCACTGAGAATCAGCGATCCGCCCACCACCGAGATGTCCAGATCCTTGGGCGGAATGCCGGGCACCTCGGCGCGGATCGTGATCTCGCTGTCAGTCTCGCAGACGTCCACCAGCGGCATCCAGCCCTCCAGGCGGAAGCCCTTGGGTTCGCTGAAGGAGGTGCCGAGCAGCCGGTCGATGGTTCGATCCATCTCGTCGCGCAGACGGTGCAGTTCGCCGTTGAAGGGGTTGCGATGCTTCCAGAGACTGAGGTTCATTGGAGATCTCCTTGGATGGGTGCGGCTTGCGGCGGCGATCGCCGCGGGCTCACGAACATGGCGCCTGGCGGGCCGAGCCGCGGGATCCATGGCGTGGATGTCCCCACTCCTGTGGCTGGCCCAAGCGTCAGCCACCACGGCCCGCGCTGGTGCGAGGACAAGCCTGTTTCCGTTGGCAGCGGTCGCCGGCCGTGCGGGCCCGGCGCACCATGGGGGGGCAGAGCCATGCATCGACGCTTCCGATCCACCTTCCATCCGCCGCAGCCGTCCCCACCGACGCCTTGTCCGAGGAAGCACGGTGCCTCGGGGGGTCCCCTTGGTGGCCGCGCGGCGGAGCGGGAGGTGGGCCCGGACAACGCTGCCCGGACCCCGGTGGCACCGAAGACGGGCGGAGTCGCCGGGCGTCCGGCAGCGGCCCGCGCGGGTCGCGGTGGCCGGAGGTCCTAGCATGCGCGGCATGCTTGCCTGCGTGCCCCTGATCGTGCTGGCGTGGATGACCGCATCGCCTCCGCCCGCAACGCCGCATCCGGTCCGGGTCGCCGACGTGCAGTGGTGCCGCATGCCTGAAGGCTGGGGTCCAGGCGCCGCGCTGCTTGTTCGCTTCCAGGTGGAGCGTCAGTGGCACATGTACTGGATGAATCCCGGTGACAGCGGCGCGCCGCCCGTGGCCAAGGCCGCACTGCCTGCGGGCTGGAAGCTGGGTCAACCCATCTGGCCGCGGCCGCGCGTGCAGCAGACCGATGGCGAGACCGTTCTGGTGCACGAGGGCACCTGGGGCTGGATCCTGCCCGTCGAGAGCGAGACCTTGGGGCAGGCGCCGGACTTTCCCGTGCAGCTGGATCTGAGTTGGATGGTCTGTCGCCAGACCTGCACGGTGGGGAAGACTTCCGTCCAGGTTCCCGCCCCATCCGGCACCCTGCCCGCGTGTCCCGCCGAGGTCGGCGGCGCCCCGTTTCCGCTCAGGCCGCAGGACGATGATCGGGTGACGGTGCAGGAGGCATCGCTGCGGCTCCGGTGTCAGGCCCGCGGACGGATGTCCGCCCAATTCATCCAGGCCACCGATCCCGGGGTGCAGTTGGCTCAGGGCACGCCGGCTCAAGCCCAGGTCCGCGAGGGGGTGGCCACGCTCGACGCCCCGCTGCGGGTGCGGGCGCAAGATGCGGACGGACATGCGCTTGCGGTGCGGGGCCTGCTGCTGCTGGGCGATCGGCCCGGGGATCCCTGCATCTGGATCGAGCACGGCATTCCCGTCTCCGGGAACGCCCGCAGCTCGGCGCCCTAACCTCCATCTTCCACCTCTCAAGGAGATCCCATGAAGAAGAATCGTCTGCTCCCGTTCGTCGCCGCTTCCGTGCTCGCCTTCGTAGGTGCCTCGTTGGCCGTGGCCGCCGAGAAGGAGAAGGACCGCGGCGCCGAGATCGGCAAGACCGCGCCCGAGTTCAGCCTGCCCACCGCCGACGGCAAGTCCGTCAGCCTGGCGGACTTCAAGGGCAAGACCGTGGTCATCGAGTGGTTCAGCCCCTACTGCCCCTACAGCGGCCTCTCGAGCGACAACAGTTACTGGAGCACGGGTCGCGCGAAGCGGACCATCGACGCGATCAAGGCGGCTGACGCCTCGGCCGTGTACCTGTGCATCAACAGCACGCACGACGGCTACGACGGCAAGGACGAGAAGACCAACGGCAAGGACAGTCTGGCGGCCGTCGCGGGCAGCCCGGTGCCCATGCTCATGGACGCGTCGGGCAAGGTGGGCCATGCCTACGGCGCCAAGAAGACGCCGCACGTGTTCATCGTGGATGGCGCCGGCACCATCGCCTACATGGGCGCCCCGGTCAGCGAGGATGGCAAGAAGATGTACGCCGTCGAGGCCGTGAAGGCGATCAAGGCTGGCCAGAAGCCCGAGCCGAGCGAGACCAAGGCCTACGGCTGCGGCGTGAAGTACGCGAAGAAGGGCTGAGGCCCAGGCACGACCCCGTCAACGAAGGAGCCCGGCCTCGCGGCCGGGCTCCGTTGCTTTTCAGGGACAAGCCGGATCGATTCAGGCCTGACCGGTCGGCATGATCACGTAGACGAACTCCTGGCCCACGCGGAACACGCCGGGCTTGTTCGGAGCCTTCAGCTCCACGGTGATGTCGGGGCTGTCCACGATCCGCAGCGCCTCGACCAGGTAGTGCGGATTGAAGATGATGTCGATGGGCTGGCCCTGGTAGCCCTCGAGCGGCATGCTGATCTCGGCCTCGCCCACGTCGGGCGAGCTGCCGCTGATCTTGAGTTCCGTGCCCGCGAAGCCCATCTTCACGCCCTTGCTCTGCTCGGTCGTCAGGATGCCGGCGCGGCGCACGCTGGCCAGCAGCTGCTGCACGTCGCAGGTGACCTTGCGATCGTGTTCCTTGGGAATCACGTCCTCGAACGGGGGGAAGGTTCCCTCGATCAGGTTGGTGTGCAGCGAGGCGGCCTCGGGACCCTCGCCCACCCGGATGATCAGCCGGCCCTCCACCCGCGCCACCTGCACGGCGTCATCGGGCTGCGAGGCGAGGCGGTTCAGCAGCGTCATGGCCTTCGTGGGCACGATGGCCACGGTGTCCCCCTCGTTGGCGGCGGTGCAATCGCCCCGCGTCACCACCAGACGACGGCCATCGGTGGCCACCAGCCGGAGCCGCTTGCCCTTGCGTTCCATGAACACGCCGCCCATGGCGAAGCGGGTGTTCTCGGTGGCCGCGGCGAACACGCTGCGGCTGACCAGCCGGCGCAGGGTCTCGGCGGTGACCGAGAATTCCGCCTTGGCACCGGGGTCCTTGGGCGCGGGAAACTCCTTGGGATCGAAGCCCAGGATGCTGAACTTCATGCGGTCGGCCTTGATGTGGAGGGCCTGCTTGGCCGTCTCCAGGCTCACGGTCGCCCCCTCGCACTCGTTGATCACTTCCGCCAGTTTCTTGGCCGGCACCAGTGCCTCGCCGGTTTCCTTCACCTCGACCGCGACCACCGGGACCTCCACCGCGATGTCCTTGTCCGCGGCCTGCAGCGAGAGGCGGCCCTGGGTGGCCGAGAGCTTGATGCAGGAGAGGGCCGGGACGGCGGCTCGGGTGGCCACGACCTGCTGGGCGAGTTGGACGGCCGCCGCGAGCACGGCCCGGTCGCAGATGATCTTCATGCGTGATGCCTGTCTGCCATGGGTTGGGGTGGGCGGCCCGGATGGCCGCGAGGGGCAGTGTAGCGATGAGCATGGTCGGTCCGTGCAGGAGGAAGCCCTGGGGTGGACCGCCTACCCTCCGGCCATGGTCCTTCGCCTGCTGCGACTGGTGAACCGGCTCTACCCCTGGGTGGCCCTGGGCACCTACATGGTCGCCTTCGCGGTGGCGTTCATCTGCGTCTTCACGTTCCCGCTGGGCGCCTTGGGGCTGGTGGTGCTGGGGGTGCTCAGCCTGGCCGTGGTGGCCGTGGCCCGTGACGGATTGCAGGCTGTGCAGCGTTTCATGCAGCGGCGCTGGTTGCGGAGCGGCAGGTGTCCGGCCTGCCGCACCGGACCGGTGGAGACGAGCGCGCCGGGCTGGCGGTGCCGGGGTTGCGCGACCCGCTTCGACCCCGATGGCGCGGACCTTGTCCAGGACTCGCCGCCGCCCGTCGCGGATGCCGAGATGGCCTCGGTCTGACCCGGCTCAGTCGCGGCGCGCGCCGGAGAGCAGTTCCCGGCACTGCTTCGCCAGCTGGGCATGGCCCGCGAAGACGATCATCTCGCCTCGGGGCATGATCTCCATGACCAGCGGCGTTCCATCGCTGCACAGCGTGAGTCCGTGATCCGTGTCACGAGCCTCCTGGAGCAGCGTGCGCAGCAGATCCCGCAGCGTGTGCGCGTTGGCGGGACTGAAGGCCAGGGGGTCGCGCGTGTTGAGCTCGATGCTGGCGCTGGTGTCCACCTCTCGCCAGGCGGTGTTGGTCTTCATGCCCTCGCTCACGGCGTCGAAGATCTCTCGCCACCGCCTGACCGGTATGGCGAAGGTGCGCTGCAGGTGCATCTTGTGCACCACGGCCTCCACGAAGTTCGACATGGCGGCACGGGGCACGCGAACGATGGAGGGCGGCAGGTCGCCGGCGGCAGGATGGTCCTCGCAGGCCACATCCATGACCACCGTGGCGTCGCCATCGAGCTCCAGGCGGAGTTCCTGCTTCGAATCGACAGCCTTCACGACGCCCTGGCGTCGCAGTCCGGCCCACGCTTCCTCAGGTTCGACGAATTCCACGGTTGGCTCGCTGTGCCCCTTCGGGCTCCCGACAATGTACCCGCCCGGCGGTGGTGGCCACCCCGGTACCATCGGTTCCATGCGGACCGTGCTCTTCCTGTGCACCGGCAACACCTGCCGTTCACCCATGGCCGAGGCCATCGCTCGCCATGCCCTGGAAACGGGACAGGTGACGGGGGTGGAAGGGCAGGTCTTCGTGGTCAGTGCGGGGCTCTCCGCCGGGGAGGGCCTCCCGGTGAGCGAGGAGACCGTCGAGGCCCTGGAGAAGATCGGCATCGAGCACGAGGGCACCAGCAAGCGGGTGACGGCCGAGATGCTTCGCAAGGCCGACAGGGTCTTCGCCATGACCGAGGCCCATCGGATCGCCGCGCAGCGGCTGCTGGGCGATGATGAATCCGCCCGCGCCCGGGTCGAGCGCCTGGATCCGGCCGGGGACGTGGAGGACCCGATCGGGCTGGGCACGGCGGCGTACCATTCGCTCGCCCGCAAGTTCCGCACGCTGATTCCCCGCCGGCTGGCCGAGGCGCTGGCGGGGCAGGTGACCCGCTGAAGGACGAATCATGAAGGTTGCGCTCGGATCCGATCACCGCGGAAGCCAGATGGCCCAGGCCCTGCTGAACCAGTTGCGCGCCGATGGCCACCAGGTCACGGTGCTTGGCGAATGCACGGGGGCCAGCTGCGATTACCCGGATGTTGCGTGGGTGGTGGCCAACGCGGTGGCCGCGGGCCAGGCCGAGCGTGGCGTGCTCATCTGCGGGACCGGCATCGGCATGTGCATCGCGGCCAACAAGCTCAAGGGCATCCGGGCCGCGCTGGCGCAGGACGAGCTGAGCGCCCAGTTGAGCCGCACCCACAACGACGCGAACGTGCTCTGCCTGAGTGCCGACCTGATCGGCCAGACGCTGGTGAAGCGCATCGTGGACGTGTGGTTCCGCACGAACTTCGACGGCGGCCGCCACGAGCGGCGACTGCAGAAGATCGTGAAGATCGAGAACGGCCACGACCCGTCCGCGGCCTGAGGCGGTTCAGGCTCCCGCCCAGGTCCGCGCCAGTTCCACCAGCGTGCGAACCCCCCAGCCGGTCGGTCCCTTCACGAACTGGTCGTTGGCGGACTCCGCGCTGGCCACGCCCGCGATGTCCAGGTGACACCACGGCACGTTGCGATCCACGAAGAAGCTGAGGAAAGCGGCCCCCTGGATCGGGTGGGCCATGCGCGCCGGATTGGAGTTCAGGATGTCGGCATGCGGGCTGCGCATGTACTCGCGGTGGTCATTCCACAGCGGCAGTCGCCAGACACGCTCGCCCGTGGCCTCGCTCGCCTGCTCCACGCGCTTCCGGAGGCCGTCGTCGTCGCAGAACATTCCGGCGCTGAAGTGGCCCAGCGCCACCACCACGCCGCCCGTGAGGGTGGCCATGTCGATGATGGCGGTGGGCGAGAGCTCCCGGCACGCCCAGCTGAGGGCGTCGGCCAGCACCAGCCGGCCCTCGGCGTCGGTGTTGGTCACCTCGACCGTCACGCCATTGTGCATGGTGATGATGTCGTCCGGGCGGTAGCTCTCGCCGTTGACCATGTTCTCGGCGGCGGGCAGCAGGGCGGTCACCTTCATGGGCAGCCGCATGCGGGCGATGGCCAGCATGGTGCCGAGCACGTTGGTGCCGCCGCTCTTGTCGTACTTCATGCCCACCATGCCGTTGTTCACCTTCAGCGAGTAGCCGCCGGTGTCGTAGGTGATGGTCTTGCCCACCAGCACCAGGTGCTCGTTGCGGCAGGCGCGGGAGACCGTCCGGGGTCGGTACTCGACCACGATCAGGCAGGGCTTGGTATCGCTGCCCTTGCCCACGTTGACCAGGCCGCCCATGCCCAGTCGCTTCGCCTGCGCATCGTCGATGGTCCGAACCCGCAGGCCGGCGCGGCGACCCAGGCTCTTCGCCTCGCGCGCCATCCAGGCCGGATTGCAGATGTTGGGAGGCGTGGCGCCGAGGCGCCGTGCGGTGTTCACCCCCTCGGCGATCGCCAGGCCGTCGGTCATGCCTTCGGTGAAGGCGCGGTCCGGGCTCCAGAGGGCCAGCGTCGCCAGGGCGGCGGGGCGGATGCTTCCCTTGCCGTCGAAGAAGTCCACGCGCCAGGCGGCGATGGCCAGCGATTCCGCGAAGGCCTGGCCGATCGCGCGGGCATCGAGGGTGCGGCGATCGAGGCCGGACGGGGCCAGCACCGCCAGGGCCGTGATGCCGCGGCGGTGGAGGGCCTTCGCCGCCTTCGCGGCGGCGGTGCGGAGCGCGGACAGGCTGAACGCCTTCCGCTCGCCCAGGCCCACCACCAGGTCCCGCGCGCCGGCGGAGACGCATTCGCCCACTTCGGCCTTGAAACCGGGTGTGGAGAGGGCCGCCGCCATCGCCTCGGCTCCACGTGCGCCCCTGGGTGGCTTCTCGCCGCTGAAGGCGAAGTGCAGGGTGACGGGCTTGCCGGCGGAGGCGATCTGGATGCGCTGGTACATGGGACGCGAAGTGTAAACCTGCGGCTTTGCGAAGGTG
>JBILWQ010000085.1:0-7379 GCA_044369805.1 Phycisphaerales bacterium | reverse complement strand
CAGACCACCGGCGGCACCACCGGCGGCGGCACCACGAGCAGCTTCAGCCAGATCGCCGTGGGCATCGGCCTGAACGTGAGACCCCGCATCACCAAGGATCGCAACGTGGCCATGGATGTGGAGGTGCTCTACAGCAACGTGGCGCGCGTGAGCACGGCGACGACCCCGGGCAACAACCCCACGATCTCGCGCCGCCAGACGAACACCTCGGTCACCGTGAAGAATGGGCAGACCATCGTGCTCAGCGGCATCCGCACCGAGCAGGAGCAGAAGAGCAAGACCAAGGTCCCGCTGCTGGGCGATGTGCCCGTGCTGGACTGGGTGTTCAGCAGCACCGAGAACGTCACCAGCACGAGCGAACTGGTGCTGTTCATCACGCCGGTGGTGGTGGACAACCCGGACGAGAACGACACCAACTTCAACGTGGGCGAGCTCGAGCGTCTGCGGGCGCTCGAGAAGCCCATGGACAGCAAGGTGCAGGAGATGCAGCGCGACGCGGGCCTGGAGCGGAAGGCCGCGGAGCCGGTGGTCCCAAGTCCCCCATCGACCCAGCCGCTGCAGCCGATCGAGACGGCGCCGGCCCCGGATGGCGCGAAGCCGTGAACGCGGGGCCCCACGGCCCGCCTGGCTGATCCCCTGCGCCGTGCTCGCGGCGTGCGTGACCAGCACCCAGCGCAGCGGTCCCTCGAGGGTCCTCTCCGGAAACGCCTCGGGCACGGTCGTCACGCGGAATCCGGATGGCTCGGTCACCCGCGATGCCTCGCTGCAGGTCTCGCTTGACCCCCTGCCGGCCCTGCAGACCGACGGGTTCCACACGCCCCTGCTGGCCGATGGTGACGGGGGCTGGCTGGCCTGGCAGGCGCGGAGCAACGCGGACTGGCCGATGCTTCTGGCGCAGCGTGGTGCCTCCACGGCCGCGAATGCCGCCGTGGGGCTTCGCCGTCCCGAAGGGGTCGAGGTCGTCACACGTGGCGATGACCTGCTGCTCGGACGCATGGTGACCGCCGATGGCGTGCTGGTGGAAGCGCCAAGGGCCGACGGCAGCCGACGCATCGGGCTTCTGCCCTGGACGGCGGAGGCGCCTCGCTGGCTGGAGGGCGAGGGCGAGGTCCGCGCCTTCGCCTGCATGGGCCCACGCGCGGTGTGGGCCTACGCGCGACGAAGCATCGAGACGGACGCCTTCGACCTGGTGGCGGAGCGACCCGAGGGTCGGCTGGAGTTCCCTCGCCGCGAGGGCGAGAGCTGGATGATGCCGGTGGTGACCCACGACGGGATCTACGCCTGCAGCCTTCGGGATGGGATCCTCGAACTGGCGTTCCTGCCGATCCGCGTGGGCGAGCACCTGACGCGATCCCAGGCGGAGCCCGCCATGCTGCGACAGCGGATCTCGATCCGGGCCACCGCTCGAACGGCCTACCAGACGCTGGCCGCAGTGCCCCCGGATGCGGCGGCGGTCAATGACGGACTGGTGTTCTTCCACCCGGAAATGCGTCGCATGGCAGTCTGGTCACCACGAACTGGACGCGTGGCGCTGCTGGCAGAGGGGTCGGTGGCCGCCCGCCAGCACACGAGCAGCACCATGCTCGTCACCCTTCCCAGATCGCTGGTGCTTCAGGAGTGGCCGCCCGAGCCCGCCATGGCACCCTTGCAGGTGCTGCCCGGGCTATGGATCCCGTGCGGGCCCCTGAACGGGGGAACGTTGGTCGCGGCTCCGCGTGAGGGCGGGTACGGCCTCAGCCGTCTGGGGCTCGGTCCAACCGCCGTGACGGAGCCCTGAGTCAGGAAGAGGCTCAGTCCTCTTCGTCGTCGTCTTCTTCTTCGTCGTCGTCTTCGTCGTCGTCTTCGTCTTCTTCGTCGTCGAAGTCGTCGTCCTCTTCATCCTCTTCGTCGTCGCCGTCCTCCTCCTCTTCTTCTTCCTCTTCCTCCGCCTCTTCTTCTTCCTCTTCTTCCTCTTCTTCCTCTTCTTCCTCTTCTTCCTCTTCTTCCTCTTCTTCCTCTTCTTCCTCTTCGTCTTCCTCGTCCTCGTCACCGAAGTCGTCGAAGTCGTCCTCTTCCTCCTCCTCGGCATCCTCGTTGGGTTCGATGCTCTCCTCGTCGGGGAAGTCCTCGTCCTCGTCACCGAAGTCGTCGTCATCATCCTCGTGCGGGTCGAAGTCCTCGTCCTCGTCGTCATCAGGGCCGGCGGCCACGACGGCGCCGCCCGTTCCCGGCATGGCGAGGAGCAGGTTCCAGGGGTCTTCGGTGTTCAGGATCGGCATGGTGTCTCCGTTGACCGGGGGTTATCCATCGGCGGAGGCGGTTTGTCAACGCCCCGGGGGCGCCGGAATGGCCAGCGTTCGGGTGTCAAGCCCTATCAGGATCCATCCCGCGATTGCGTCCAGGGATCCCATCTGCTCGCCGCCGGTCGGCACGGACATCACGTTCCCTGCGAGACGGAGGCCTGTGGCTGGCTCGAGCGTCCGCAGGAGCAGTGCCGGAGGTCGACCGCCCTCGAGCATCTGCTCGCGATCCCCAAGATCGGCCACCACCACGCCGCCACGGACCGGCTGGACCTGATCGAAGCCTCGCCCGCCGCCCACCGCGTCGGAACCCACGCGACGTCCGGAGCCGTCATGAAGCGTGATGCGGTTGAATCGGTGCGCAAGCCATCCCTCGGGAAGGACCCGGATGTTCGCGACCGGGTCAGCCTTGCTCGCGTTGGCCACCTCGAGCAGGCCCGGCTTCAGGTCGCCGGAATCGATGGCCAGGCCATCGATCTGGTCGCTCGATCGATCCTTGACCAGCAGCCACTCGGGCGTGCTTCCCCGCCACTCCGAACCCACGACCCGACGCTGGGCCTGGATCCATCGCGGAGGAAGGCCGGGCCGCAGGTCCAGCATGGCCACGCCCGAGTTGCCGGCCACCACGACACCCTCGGGCAGCAGCCTGATCCACAACGGCGAGCCAACTGCGTCAGGCCAGGGGCCCTCGAGCCAGATCGAGCCGTCGCCCGGATCATGCAGCGTGATGCGTGCGGGCGACTCGGGAGCGCCGGCCTGCATCTGCACCAGGGCCAGCGCCCATGTGGACAGATCAGCCTGCAGCGTCAGCTGCCCCTCGTGGGAAAGCCGCCATGACGGCGTGCCGTTTCCATCGATCCGAAGGGCACACACCTCGCCCGCGCGACGCACCAGCGTCAGCAGCCTGCCCGCCCGAAGGCATCCGATTGCGCCGGCATCCTCCGTCATCTCCTCCGAGACGCGCTGCGGGAGCGGCTTGAACAGGGTCGAGACGCCGCCGATGCGGAAGAGCGACCGACCGGTGGCCGGATCAAGGCACTCCAGCGAGGCGTCACGCTGGCCCAGGGGACTCCACAGCGCGATCGCGGGCGACCAGGCCATCACGATGGTGGCCCGATCCTTGAAGGGCGCTCGCCATCGCTCCTGAAGCTGGGGACCACCCCGGCAGACCAGGGCACGAGGCTCCCGAAGGATCGCGAAGTCGCGTGGCGGATCGGTGAGCGCCACGGTCTGCTGGTTCAGCAGCGTGCCGGGCAGCGAGTGAACCTGGGGCTGCAGCGGTCCGCAGTCGGCAAGCGCCTCAACGACCGGTGGTCGACCGATGCACGCGATGACCTCGGCCTCGCAACCTTCGGCCCCAACGGGAACACTCGCCAGGTGCCGCTCGAGCATCGCCCGAGATCCCGCGATCCGGGTCAGCTGCCGGAAGCGGGAGGCTCGGTCCTTGGCGTCCTGGGCCTGGAACGCGGCCAGACCGGCCTCGAGGGCCGGCTGTCGATCGGCCAGGTCCAGACGCGATAGACCCTCCAAAGCCAGCTCGCCCGCGGCCACCGTTCGATCGTTGGACACCGGAAGCAGCGCAGCGGCGAGCTCGGCATCGCTCCAGACCCTGCGGTAGATCTCGGCCGCCGCGGATCCCCGCCGCTCCGCGACCGCCCGATCCCCCTGTCGCAGGTTGACGGCGGCACGCTGCGCCGGCGTGCGAGCCAGTTCTCCGGCAAGGACCAGCAATCGATCGGATTCGGCGGGACCCACGGTCTCCAGCACGGCCGGATCCAGCAACCGCTGGACCACCTCCGCTCGCACCGAGGTCGCCTCGGCATCCCCGAGCGCACCCAGCGCCCGCGCGGTGGCCGCTGCGCCATCGATCATCAGCTCGCCACGCCTCCACGCCCGTCCCAGCTCGATGAGCGCAAGGCCGCGACGAGGATCCTCGGGCCGCTCGGCCAGACGCTGGCGAAGCAGCCGCTCGCCCTGCTCACCGGGCATGGCCAGGGTGACCCGGTCACCCGACACCACGGCAAGCTGGCCCCCTTGCAGCGCCGTGTTGCCTCCGCCGGGCTCGATGGGCAACTCGGCGATCAGGCCGCCGTCGACCGGGGATACCAGAAGCACGCGGCTGGAGGTGGGCACCACCAGGGCTACCGATCCGTCATCGAGCGTGCCCAGGGTGACCTCTCCGCGCACGGGGCTGGACTCACCCAGCCGATCCGAGAGCCGCCAGAGCTGTGACTGTGGATCCGATCGCGGCAACGCCACCACATCCTCGCCGATCGCATAGATGCGATCGCGATCGAGCAGCAGCGTCCGCACCAGTCCCGCCGGCGTGTCCACACCGATCGGCCGTCTCCAGATCGTCCGACCGTCGGCGGGATCCAGCCCGACGATCGATGCCGCATCGGGCGTGATCCAGGCCACCAGCCGGTCGTCCGCGACTGGCGAGGGCAACTGCCACGGCGGCGCGTTGTCGCGCGGCTCGCGGAGGGGCGGCGGCCAGCGGCGAAGC
Source organism: Phycisphaerales bacterium (assembly GCA_044369805.1). Lineage (GTDB taxonomy): Bacteria > Planctomycetota > Phycisphaerae > Phycisphaerales > SM1A02 > SYAC01. The sequence continues at coordinate 2,594 of JBILWQ010000085.1, read as the reverse complement.
CACTTCACCGATCCAAGGCCGGCACCGACCCTCGCCACCACCCCCAGGCTCGACGCCGCCACGACATCACCGCCAAGCAGCACCGGGGAACCCAGGGGTCGGGAGGCGGCCAGGCGGAGTCCGCCCGCGGCTCCCAGCGAAACCATCCACCGAAGACGCTCCTCGATGCGATCCACCCCGAGCAGCCACGCGGCGCTTTCGAGACGACTGTTGCTCTTGCGGGCCTGCACCACGGCGACGTCATCCAGCATCAGGCCGCGGCCGTGCGGAAAGAGCTCCTCCATCGCCTCCAGGGGCAGACGATCCAGCCGCAGGTCCCAGATCCGCTCACCCGTGCCCGCCTCGAGTTCGAGGATGGCCGGCGACATCCATCGCTGCTCGCTCATCGCGTATCCCGGCAGGGTCAGCAGCCGGTCGCCAGCGACCACGACCGTGGCGACATCGCCCATGGGGCCCGCCGGCGGCTCCTCGGACCGGACCACTTCGCGGGCCCAGACCACGCTGCCGCTGAAGCGCTCCATCGCGGTGACCTGCATGCCATCGGCCACCAGCAGGGAGCCTTCATGGAAGGTGGGCGTGGCGAGAAGGCCCGAACCGTCGGCGGCGGCGATCTGCCGAAGCTGGGCCGCGGGCTGCGACTCCAGGCCATGCACGCGGCTGGCGATCCACGCCGAGGTCAACGGCTGGCTCCACAGCGGTTGCCACGTGACCGCGCCGCCGGTTCCGGCAGCCGCGGGCGCAGCATCCGGCACTCGAACCCAGCGCGCGGCAATGACCCGCCCGACCGCTTCCACCCGCGCCCGATCCTCGGCAGCCAGATCTGGATGCGCGAGCAGGCGCTCGATCCAGCCCCAGGCTTCCGAGGTTCGGCCCGCATCCAGCGCAGCCTGCGTCAGGGCAAGCATGGCCGGCACCGCGGCTGGTGCCAGCGGGCGGAACCGGGCGACCGCCAGCGTCTGGCCGTCCTCGAGTTGCCGCTGCGCAACGGGTCCCTCGGTGGCCAGCCAGCGCGAAAGGACCTCAGGGTGGGCCTTCAGGAATTCCGGCACCGCCAGTTCAACCGGTCGGAAGCGATCTGGCTCGGGGGGCCATGGCACCAGCTTGCCCGCGAATCGATCGACGGCCTCCTGAGCGAGCCGGGCCGCCTCGGCAGGCCCCGTGGCCACGGCCGAACCGGCCTGGTCGAGCAGTTGTGCCGCCGATGGACTGGCATCCACCGTGACCGGCGCGGACTCCTGGGCCCAAAGAAGGGGACCTGGCGCGAGGAGGGCAACGAGGATGGCCGCGACGCGATGCCTCAACCCCCGGAACGCTACATTCCCTCGGTGCCTTCGCGGAACCCCCTCCCTGCCCTGGGCTCGCTGCCAGCCCTGCTGCTGGTCGCCTGCAGCACACCGCCGGGCATCCGCGTGACGGGCGTGGATGTTGTGGAGCGGAGCGAACAGACCGCCGAGGTGGCGGTGCGGCTGGAGATCCAGAACCCCACGGGTGTGCCCATCCGGCTCGACACCTGGGACTACAGCCTGCAGGTGCGCGGCCGAACCGTGTACTCGGGCGTGTGGGTGGCCTCGATCACGGTGCCGCCCGAGAGCCGGATCCTGACCGCCATTCCCGCCGTGGTGCCCACCGCGGATGGCCCGGGTGCAGATGCCGCATGGAGCGTGAACGGCTGGATCCGCTACCTGGAACCCACGCGCTTCAGCCAGATGCTGTACGACCTGGGCCTGAACCGCCCCGCGACCACCTTCGATGGCCGGGGCGAGCGCATGGGTCAGGGCGGCAGCGTGCCCAGCGCGGGCTGACGCGGGATTCAGGATGAGCGACCGTCGCGCACGCCCGAGGCGTGCCGGTCCTGTGCCAGCCGGATGAGCCGCTGATGCACGCCGATGGCGCGCGGATCAGCCGGGTCGAGATCACGCCAAGGCATCTTCACGTAGGTGCCGTCGGGCTGCATCTGCCACGCCTGCCGACGGTCCTCGAGGCAGGTCTGTAGGACTTCCCACAGGCGGGCCCGATGAGCCGGCTGCGTGATCGGCGTCGCCGCCTCCACGCGCGTCTGGAGGTTGCGGTACATCCAGTCGGCGCTGCCGATGAAGAACTCGCCGTCGAGCGGATCGGCCGCGCCGTTCTGGAACCAGAAGATGCGGCTGTGCTCCAGGAAGCGGCCGAGGATGCTGCGCACGCGGATGTTCTCGCTCAGGCCGGGCACCCCCGGCCGCAGGCAGCAGAAGCCGCGGACCACCAGGTCCACCTGCACGCCCGCCTGGCTGGCGCGATAGAGGGCGTCCATGACCCCGCGGTCCTCGAGCTGGTTCATCTTGGCCACGATGCGGCCCGGACGGCCCGGCTTCGTGAGCTCGATCTCGCGGTCGATCAGCTCCAGGAACCGCTTCTTCATGGCGAAGGGCGCCACGAGCAGCCGCTTGTAGTCGCGCTGGCGGCTTCGGCCGGTCATGTAGTTGAAGAGTCCGGTCAGGTCGTCGGTGATGTCGGGATCGCAGGTCAGCAGGCCCAGGTCCTCGTACAGGCGGGCCGTCTTGCTGTTGTAGTTGCCGGTGCCGATGTGGCCGTAGCAGCGGATGCCGCCCTGCTCC
>JBILWQ010000084.1:0-7389 GCA_044369805.1 Phycisphaerales bacterium | reverse complement strand
CTGGAAGCCTGATTCGCGAATCAGGCTGTGCTGTCGCTCCGTGACGGAAAGGCAAGACTCAGGGCGATCGACGAGCCGATCACGCCGCAGATCACCGCCAGACTGATGCCGATGGGCACGTGCATGCCCCAGATGGGCAGCAGCATCTTCACCCCCACGAACATGAGCACCAGGCCCAGGCCGAAGTGCAGCAGGTGGAACTTGTCCATGGCGCCGGCAAGCAGGAAGTAGAGCGCCCGAAGGCCCAGGATGGCGAAGATGTTGCTGGTGAACACCACCAGCGGCTCGCGCGTGACCGCGTAGATGGCCGGCACGCTGTCGACCGCGAAGATGATGTCCGTGAACTCCACCACCAGCAGCGCCACCAGCAGCGGCGTGGCGTGCCGCACGCCATCCAGCCGCACCACGAACCGCTGGCCATGGAAGTCCTGCGTCACCGGCATCACGCGCCGCAGCACACGCAGCACCGGGTTGCGCGAGAGATCCTTCGCCTTCTCGTGCGGCAGCAGCATCTTCACGCCGGTCAGCGTGAGGAAGATGCCGAAGATCCACACCACCGCGGCGTACTGCAGCAGCACGCTTCCGAGCGCAATGAAGATGGCGCGGCAGCCGACGGCGCCGAGGATGCCGTAGAACAGCACGCGATGCTGGTACTTGGCGGGCACGGCGAAGTACCGGAAGATCACCACGAACACGAACACGTTGTCCACGCTCAGGCTCTGCTCGATCACGTAGCCGGCGAAGTACTCCAGCGTGAGCTGGTTCGCGACCCGGGCGGCGTCCGCCGCATAGCCCGAGGCGACCAGCACATCCGAGCCCAGCTCCGGCAGCTTCGCCTGCAGCCACCACCAGAATCCGGCGCCGAACGCGGCGGCCAGCACCGCCCACACCACGCTCCAGGTGGCCGCCTCGCGGAAACTCACCTCGTGGGCCTGCCGGTGGAACACGCCCAGATCGAGTGCCAGCACAGCCACCACGAAGAGCGTGAAGCCCGCGTAGAAGGGCCAGTACGGGCCGATCGGGAAGAGCACCGGCTGCGCGAACTCGTTCGCGGACGCCAGCAGGGAAGGCATCGAGGCGACCATGGGACGGCACGCGACGCCCCGGGCGTCAGCGCACCCCGTCCTTCTCGGCCATCATCTGCAGCATGTCCACGCAGCGGGTGGCGTATCCGTACTCGTTGTCGTACCAGCTGACCACCTTGAAGAAGCGGTCGTTCAGCTGGATGCACGCCTTCGCGTCGTAGATGCTGCTGCGTGGATCGCTCATGAAGTCGCTGCTCACCACCTCCTCCTCGGTGTAGCCCAGCACGCCCTTCATGGGGCCCTCGGCGGCGGACTTCATGGCCGCATGGATCTGGTCCAGGCTGGTGGACTTGGTGGTGCGGAAGGTCAGGTCCACGCAACTCACGTTGGCCACCGGCACGCGGAAGCTCATGCCGGTGAGCTTTCCCTTCACCGCGGGCAGGCAGAGCGCCACGGCCTTGGCGGCGCCGGTGCTGGCGGGAATGATGTTCTGGTAGGCGTTGCGTCCGCCGCGCCAGTCCTTCCTGCTGGGACCATCCTGCGTGGGCTGGGTGGCCGTGACCGCATGGACCGTGGTCATCAGGCCTTCCTCAAGGCCGAAGCTGTCCAGGATGACCTTCACCACCGGAGCCAGGCAGTTGGTGGTGCAACTGGCGTTGCTGATGACCGTGTGTCTCGAGGGGTCGTACTTCTCGTGGTTCACCTTGTACACCAGGGTGGGCACCTCGGCGTCGCTCTTGGTGGGTGCACTGATCAGCACGCGCTTGGCGCCGCCATCGAGGTGCTGCTTCGCTCCCTCGAACTCGGTGAAGCGGCCGGTGCTCTCGACCACGTACTGCACGCCCAGGTCCTTCCAGGGCAGCTTGGCAGGCTCCTTCTCGCTGAGGGCGCGGGTCTTCTGCATGCCGCAGCTGAAGCCGTCACCGCTCACCTGCACCTGCTGACCATGACGGCCATGGCTGCTGTCGTACTGCAGCAGGTAGGCCAGGTTGTCCGCGGGCACCAGGTCGTTCACGCCCGCGATCTCGAAGTTGCCGCGCTCCGAGGCGATGCGATAGACGAGGCGACCGATGCGACCGAAACCGTTGATGCCGATGCGAATGGGCACGGGGTGCTCCTCCTGTGGAATCGAGGGGTCAACGATAGGGCGCCGCCGCCCAACCCTCAACCGAACGACCGATGCAGCCTTCCAGCGGGATTTCAGCCCCGCAGGGCCTTCCGGCTGCGGGCGGCCTCGCGGCGGCACGCGAAATCGAACAGTCCGGGGCATGCCGTGATCACCCCAGCGGCGAGCCGGATCGAGAGGCTGGTCCACACCTCGCTCCGTGGTCGCTTCAGGCATGCCACGATCGCCCGCGCGACCCGCTCGGGTGGCTGCACGAAGAACCTGGGCGCATGGTCGGGCACCTTGCTCCCCGCGGCATCACGTCCGCTCCGCCGAGCGGCCTCCTCGAAGAACTCGGTCACCGTGGTCACGGGGTGCACGCTGCTCACCTCGATGCCATGCGGCTCGAGCTCGAAACGCATCGCGCGGCACATCATGGATTGCGCCGCCTTGGTGGCGGCGTAGGCGCCAAAGTAGGGAATGGTGAACTTGGCCAGGCAACTGCTGCACATGAGCATGTGACCGGGGCTGCCCCGCTGGATCAGCCGCCGCGAGGCCTGGGTCACCAGGTCGGTGCTGGCGAAGAAGTTCACCTCGAAGATGTGGCGAAGGGCCTCCTCGGTCGTCTCGTGGTGCGCCTTCTCGAAGCCGTAGCCGGCGTTGGCGAAGACCACGTCGAAGCGTCCAAAGGCACGCTCGGCGGCATCGAGCAGGCCGGCCGAGGCGCCGGACGCCGCGACATCCGTCTCCACCGTGACCACGCGACCTCCGCGACCCTGGATCTCGCCCGCCACGGTCTTCAGCCGGTCGGCTCGGCGAGCGGCAAGCACCAGCCGCATGCCCTCGGCCGCCATCGCCCGAGCCGTGGCGGCCCCGATGCCGGAGCTGCCTCCGGTGATGATGGCCACCTTGTCGCGCAGCGGTCCGATGCCCATGGCTGAACCCTAGCACAACCGGCTTTCATCTATGCTCGCGGTCCGATGCGCCGCCTGCTTCCAGCCCTGCTCGCCCTCGCGCTTTCGGTGACCGCCTGGGCTTTCACGGACGAGACGCCGCTGCCGCAGCTTCCCGCGGGCACCCTTGAGCTGCGCGTGGGGGTGTTCGACATTCCGCCCTACGCCGTGCAACTCGGCGACGGCGATTGGGGCGGCGTGTCCGTGACGCTCTTCCGGCGGTGCGCAGAGCAGCTCAAGCTGCCCTACCGCCTGGTGCCGTTCAGCACTATCCACGCCGCATTGGATGCCATCCGCCGGGACGAGGTCGACATCATCGCCGCCGGTCTGGACGTCACGCCCGAACGCGAGCGGTTCATGGACTTCACCCGGGCTTTCGAGCAGAGTGGCACCAGTGCCGCGGTTCGGCTCGACCGATCACCCACCCTGCTCATGCTCGCGCGGCATGTCGCGAACTCGCACCTGCCCCGGCTGCTCGCGGGTCTGCTGGCGGTGATGTTCGTGGTGGCGATCCTGCTCTCGCTGTTCGAGCGCCGGCGCAATCCGGTGCAGTTCGGCGGCGGATGGCTCCAGAGCATCGGCGAGAGCATGTGGTGGAGCGTGACCACCATGACCACGGTTGGCTACGGCGACCGGGTTCCCGTGACCCGCTTCGGAAGGCTGCTGGGCGGCATCTGGATGCTGGTGGCGTTCGTGCTCATGACCGTGCTCGGCGGCGTGATCGCCAGCGAGCTCACGGTGTCGCGCTTCCAGCCGATGATCCGCGGCGTGCACCAGCTCAAGTCGGTGCGATGCGGCACCGTGGAGGATTCAGCGGCGCAGGCGGCCGCGATCGAGGAGGGCCTGAAGCCGCGGACCTTCCCAACCCTGGCCGCGGCGCTGCAGGACCTGCAGGATCTCCGGGTCGACGCCGTGCTGGGCGACACGGCCGCCCTCCGGTGGCTTCTGCGGAGCGGCATGTACCCCGACCTGACCGTGCTGCCAGATCCGCTGGTGGTCGACTACATCTGCTTCGGCGTGAGCCACCGACTCGATCCTAGGGTGCTCGATGCGCTGAACTACTGGGTGCTCCGCACCTCTCAGAGCCCCGAATGGCAGGAGTGGCGGCGATCGAACCAAGGAGACACCCCATGACGACCCGCTTCCCAGGACCCCTGATCGGCATGGTGCACCTGGCCGCCCTGCCCGGCTCCCCCCGATCCTCGCTGCGTGTGGAGCGCATCGCCCGGACTGCCGCCACCGAGGCCAAGGCTCTGGAGGACGCTGGCTTCGACGCGGTGCTGGTGGAGAACATGCATGACCTGCCCTATCTGCGTCGGCACGTGGGCCCTGAAGTGGTCGCAGCCATGACGGCATGCACACTCTGCGTGCGTGCAGCGGTGAGCGTGCCCGTGGGCGTGCAGGTGCTGGCCGGCGCGAACGCCGAGGCCGTGTCCGTGGCGCACGCCTGCGGCGGCTTGTTCATCCGCGCCGAAGGCTTCCAGCTGGCATCGGTGGCCGATGAGGGCCTGTTCGACCAGGCCGATGCAGGCCCCCTGCTGCGCTTCCGCCGGTCGATCGGCGCCGAACGCGTGCTGGTGGCCGCCGACATCCTGAAGAAGCACTCGAGCCACGCCATCACCCGCGACCTTTCCGCGGCGGAGCACGCGAAGACCGCGGAGTTCATGGGGGCGGATGCCCTGGTCGTGACCGGCAGCGCCACGGGCGAGCCGGTGGACATGCGCGAACTTCGCGAGGTGAAGGCCGCCACCCGCCTGCCGGTCCTGGTGGGTTCTGGCGCCACCAGCGACACCGCAGCGGCCCTGCTCGAGGTGGCCGACGCGCTGATCGTGGGCAGCGCGATCAAGCGAGGCGGCCGCTGGGACCGGCCCGTCGATGCGGCGGCGGCCCGCGCCTTCGCCAAGGCCGCCCGGAAGGCCCGCTGACGCCATGCAGGTCTGGCTCGACGGTCGCGTGATGCCCGTGCACGAGGCGCGGATCAGTCCCCTTGATCGCGGCTTCCTCTTCGGCGACGGCGTGTACGAGGTGGTGCGCTTCTTCGACGGCGTGGGCATGGCCATGGACCTGCACCTGGCCCGTCTCGAGCGAAGCCTGTCGCTCGCCGGCATCGAGGGATTCTCGGCGGAGCAGGCGAGCCACGCCATGCACGCCGTGCTGCAGGCCGATGGACTGCGCGACGCGGCCGTGTACCTGCAGGTCACGCGCGGCGCAGCAACCACGCGCACCCACATTCCACCGCGCGGCCTGAACCCGACCGTCTTCGCCTTCGCCTCCGCGTGCCCCCCGCTCTCGAGCCTCGACGCCGCGGCCCCCATCTCGGTGGTGGTGCGACCCGATGATCGCTGGCATCGCTGCGAGATCAAGACGATCAGCCTCATGGGCTCGGTGCTTCCCATGCTGGAGGCGGCCGAGGCGGGAGCCGAGGAGGCGATCCTGGTCCGCGATGGCCTGGTGAGCGAGGGCAGCAGCTCGAACGTGATGGTGGTGCACGGCGGCACGGTGGCCACGCCACCGGTCGACGCGGAGCCATCCATCCTGCACGGCACCATGCGGCACCTGGCGCTGGAGGCCGCCCGCAGCGAGGGCCTGTCCGTCGGGATCCGCCCGCTGCCGTTGCAGCTCATGCTGCAGGCGGACGAGATCCTCATCGTCAGCAGCAAGCGCGTGCTCGCCGGCGTGACGCGTCTCGATGGACGCACGTTCGGCAACGGAGCGGTTGGACCGGTGGCCCACCGCCTGATCCGCCGCATGCGCGATGGCGTGCAGGCCCATCTGGCCGCGGCCCGCTGAGCCACGACCCGTAGAATCGCCGCATGCCGCAACTGCTCGCCATCTCCGTCGGCAACAGCCGCACCGCCGTGGGCCGATTCGTTGACGAACGGCTGGACGCCAGCGACCACCTCGAGAACAGCGACCTGCCGACCCTGGTGAAGGGCATCGCAAGGCACTGGTCCGCCATGGACGACGCCGACGCCATGGTGGCCCTGACCAGCGTGAACGAGAAGGTGGCGGAGCCGCTGGAGAAGGCCCTGACCACGGAACTCGGTGCGGAGATCCATCGCGTGCGGCGCGACCTTCCCATTCCCGTGGGCACCTGCGTGGACGATGACGCGAAGGTGGGCGATGACCGCCTGCTGGCCGCCGCCGCCGCATGGGACGCCCTGAAGCAGGCCGTGGTCGTGGTGGACGCCGGCACCGCCATCACCGTGGACTTCGTCGATGGCGAGGGCACCTTCCATGGTGGGGCGATCGCGCCAGGCGCCTCCCTGCAGCTGAGGTCTCTGCACGAGCACACGGACATGCTGCCTCGGGTGGCCTTCGCCCAGCCCGATGCCGAACCGTTCGGTCGCAACACCGCTGCGGCCATGCTGCTGGGGGTGCACGAGGGACTGCGGGGCATGGTGCGCCAGCTGGTGGAGCGGTACGCGGAGCACTACGGCGCCTTCCCCATGGTGGTGGCCACCGGCGGCGATGCCGAGACGCTCTTCAGCGGCGACGAGCTGGTGGACCGCATCGTGCCCGAGCTGGTGCTCATGGGCATCTCGGTGGCCGCGCGGCATGCCGGCAACGATGCGGAAGAGGCTGCGTGACCATCGCTCGGGCCCGGTGGCTGACTCCATCCGGGTCCTCGGCCCTGGCCCTGCTTCAGCTGAGTTCGGAGGATCCGGGCCGCGTGATCGACGCATCGCCGCCTGCGGTCGGGGGCGTCGCGTTGCGCACGCTGGCGCAGGTGGATGCCTGTGTGCTGGCCCGACCCGACCAGGGCACGCTGCTGGTCACGCCGCACGGCGGCCCGCGGATTCGGCAGCGCCTCACGGCATGGTTGCTCGCGCGCGGCGTGGTGTTCGAGCCGTCGGACAGCCCGTGGCCTGCCGCCACCCCGGATCCGGTGATGCGCCGCGCGCTGGACACGCTGCCGCGGGCCGCCAGTGACGAGGCCGTTGCGCTGCTGCTGGCCCAGGCGGATCGCTGGCGCCGCCACGGAGCTCCCGGGCCTGATCAGGCGGAACGCTCGCGTCGCCTGCAGCGGCTGATCGATCCGCCGCTGGTCGCGCTGGCCGGACCACCCAACGCGGGCAAGAGTTCGCTGCTGAATGCGCTCGTCGGTCGAAACGCCGCCGTCGCCTCGCCGGAGGCGGGCACCACCCGCGACCATGTCACGGCGTCCGTGCGTCTGGCCGGGCTCACGTGCACCCTCATGGATGCACCCGGGATTCGCGATGCGGTCGATCCGCTCGAGGCCGCTGCACTGGCCCGGGCCGGCGCGCGGATGGCGGAGGCGGACCTCGTGGTGGCGTTGGCGGCA
>JBILWQ010000082.1:0-7445 GCA_044369805.1 Phycisphaerales bacterium | reverse complement strand
GAGGAGTCGGGCTGACAGGATTTGAACCTGCGACCTTTTGACCCCCAGTCAAACGCGCTACCAAGCTGCGCTACAGCCCGCGAGATGTGCCCGACGACGCGAGGGTCGACGGGGATTCGTCGGTTCAGGCGGCGAACGGAGCGCCGCCGTAAGCGGACAGGGCGGGATTCGAACCCGCGATACGGTTACCCGTATACAGCATTTCCAATGCTGCTCCTTCAACCGCTCGGACACCTGTCCGACGGGCCAACACTATAGCGAAGAGGTGGAGATCACGACCGGCTGCGGAATGGGGGCGGGAACCGCCTGCCCCTGCGTTTCGGGTTCCGCCACTGGGGCCGGCAGGCCAGGGCCAGCCTCGGTTCGGGTGAAGAGATGCACGCGCTCCCCGCCGGGCTCCGATATCGCGATGCAGTCATCCGAGGCCGAAACGGCTGCGCCGAATCGACCGGCTCCAAGGGGCCTTGCGGGTCGGAGCTCGAAGACGGGCTTCCAGGCAAGCTCGTCCGTGTCCCGGTCCACGAACGACTTGTAGACGTACGCGGAGCCGGCATCGGCCGCTTCGCCATGGTTGAACCCGGGTGCTCCGACCACCAGCCTGTCCCGACTGATCGAGACGGCGGCACCGAAATCGGCCTGAGACTGCGGGTCCGGAGAGATCAACTGGGTGCGTTCTCGCCACGCGCGGGATTTTGGATTCTGCTCGAAGAGGTGGACTCGGCCCACGTCACTGGCCGAGGCGACGTTCGCCCCGGGTGCTCCGACGGCCAGCATGCCCGGGTCATACCCGGCCATTTCCGCCTCACGCGGCTTTCGAAGACGGGAGTCGATGTAGATGCTGGCCGAGGCACCGAAGCGGTCCAGTGGACTGTTTCGCTTGGGCGCGAGTTCCGCCACGGGCTTGGCGCCCCACTTGCCCAGCCGGTTGCGGAAGAGTCTCAGCACACCCTCCCTCCCCGGCGGATCGGAGTTGATGAGGGCGTCACCGGTCATGATCTCGATTCGCTCGCCAAAGTGCTCTCCGGGGCGGGGTGTCTCCGCCATCAGCGTGTCGGGCTCCAGCCACTTGCCCGGGGCTCGCGCGGGACGGACCACGACGAGGCCATGCTCCGGGATCTCCGGCGTGCCGGCCCGGGGCGCGCCGATCACCAGGTTGTACTCGTCCAAGCCCACGGCCGATCCGAAGCCCGCATTCTCGCCGGGATCGTCATCGTCGAATCGCCCCATGAAGACCCAGGCATCGCGCTCCTTCTTCCATGCAAGCACGGCGCCGGCGCCCTTCACGCCGTTCACCGTGGAACCCGGTGCACCCACCGCCACGAACTGCCCGGAGGGCGAGACGGCGATCGCCTGACCGAAGCCGATCAGCGAAGTGTCACCACCGGTGCCCAGGCGGGTGGGCTTCTGGCTGAGGACCGAGATGTCGAAGATCCACACGGCACCACCGCCGGCCGCGCCCGGGGCCGCGACCACCAGCGTGCGGTTGCCAAGGACCAGCCGCGAACCGAAACCATCGCCCTGCGACTCGGGCGACTGGATCAGGTAGTTGGCGACGAAGGAGGTGACCGGGATCGTGTTCGAAGGCGGCGGCTTGACGCCAGGCAGGCTGGCCTCTCCGGCGAACCACGGCACCGGCGGGGGCGGTTGGGTGCGGCATGATGCCGACAGCACGATCAGCAGGACCGCGCCAAGAGGGGGGCACATGGATCGCCAGGCGAGCACGCGACGAAGTCTACGGCCGGTCGAACACCGCATCGGGGCGGCATACCATGTCCGGATGCGGACGCGCCTTGCCCTGCTCCTGACCGCCATCGCCCTCACGTGCGGCGTGGTCATGGCTTCGGCGGAGCGGCGGCCGGGGGATGGATCCCAGGAGACCACCATGAAGAAGGATGCGCGGGACCTTTCCCGCTCCGGCTATGACATCCGGCCCCTGTCCACCGAGAAGGTCGCCGAGTTGGCCAGGCGCCTGACGCCCGAGCAGTACCGTGTCACGCAACGATCGGGCACCGAACCGGCCTTCTGCGGCAACCTTCTGGACAACAAGAAGAGCGGCACCTACGTCTGCGTGGTCTGCGGACTGCCGCTGTTCTCCAGCGACCACAAGTTCGATTCAGGCACGGGCTGGCCCAGCTTCTTCAGGCCCTTCGATCGCGATCACGTGGCCTACGTGAAGGATTCCGGCCACGGCATGGAGCGTGTGGAGATCCGCTGCGTGCGGTGCTCGTCCCATCTCGGTCACGTCTTCGAGGATGGCCCCGCGCCCACCGGTCTGCGGTACTGCCTCAATTCGGCGGCGCTCGATTTCGTGGAGAAGGGTCAGCCGCTGCCTGCACAGAGCCAGCCGGTGAAGACGAGCATCGCCTACTTCGCCGGTGGCTGCTTCTGGGGGGTGGAGCACCGTTTCCAGCAGTGCCCCGGGGTGGTCGAGGTCTCCAGCGGTTACATGAATGGAACCACCGAGAACCCCACGTATGAGCAGGTCTGCGAGAAGGGGACGGGACACGCCGAGGCCGTCCGCGTGGTGTTCGATCCCGCGCGAGTGAGCTATCGACAGTTGCTCGACGGTTTCTTCCGCATGCATGACCCGACGCAGCTCAATCGACAGGGCCCGGATGTGGGCGACCAGTACCGCAGCGGCATCTTCACCACCGACGCGGAGCAGCTGAAGGAGGCGCAGGCGTTCAAGCTGGCGCTGCAGGCCTCGCCACGCTACACAGGCCGGACCATCGTGACCCAGATCGAGCCGGCCGGGAAGTTCTATCCGGCCGAGACGTACCACCAGGATTACGTGGAGCGCACGGGTCGGGCCTGTCACACGGTGAATCCCTGGCCCGAGGTGCTGGGCACCGCTCGCGAGACCGCGGGCTCCGGCCACTGAACCCATGCGAGGCGTCGTTCTGATCGCCGTCCTGATCACGACAGCGACCGTGGCGCAGACGCCGCCGGTAGAAGCCCCCGATGCCTCTCGCCTGGTTCGCGTGCCGCCGCCCATGGAACTGGTGGATCTGGCCGTGGCCGAGGTGAAGCCCGCGGAACTCGGCCGGGTGCACCAGCTGCTGGCCGAGGAGCCCCACGTGGCCGGGACGCCCGGGGATGAGCGTCAGATCGAGCGCATCCGGAAGTATCTCTTCGATCTCGGCCTGATGACGCGCGTCGAGGGCTTCCGCTGCCTGCTCTCGCGCCCCATCGCGGCCGAGTTGGAGATCATGGAGGATGTCGGCGCCACCTCATTGCCCGCACCTGCCGGCACGCCGCAGCGACGGGGCGTGGTGCCGCTGCCGGTGAACGAGCGGAACCTGCTCGAGGATCCCTCGACCGCTCACCCGGACCTGACCTGGGGATGGAACGCCTACAGCGGCAGTGGTGACGTGACGGCGCCGGTCGTCTACGCCAACTACGCCACGCGCGAGGACTTCGCGCAGCTTGCGGCAATGGGCGTGCAGGTGAAGGGCAGGATCGTGCTTGCGAGGTACGGCAGGTGCTTCCGTGGCTACAAGGCGCGATTCGCCGAGGAGGCGGGCGCCGCCGGACTCGTCCTGTACACGGATCCGGCCGATGCGGGCTTCACCCGGGGCAAGGTCTGGCCGGAAGGCGGTGGATGGGCCAACGACAACTGCATCCAGCGCGGCACGCTGAACACGCTGCCCTATCCCGGTGATCCCGGCACGCCGGGCACCTTCGCCGCGGACAACGTGCTTCGTCAGGATCCGGCCACGCTTGACCTGCCCACGATTCCGGTGCAGCCCATCGGCTATGCGGCGGCGGGCGCCATCCTCTCGCGGTTCTCCGGAGCGGCGGTCCCCGAAGGCTGGGCAGGGGGGCTCTCCATGCCCTACCGGCTCGAGAGCGGGCCCGGCTGGAAGCTGCGGCTCATGGTCAAGCAGGAGCGGTTCATGGGATCCTCGGCCAACATCCTCGCCGTGCTGCCGGGCGTGGTCCGCCCGGAGGAGATGGTGATCATCGGATGCCACCACGATGCGTGGGGCTTCGGTGCGGCGGATCCGGGCGCCGGCACCATGTGCCTGCTCGAGGCCGCCCGGTGCTTCGCGGATCTGGCCCGCCGCTCGATCCGCCCGGCGCGCACGATCGTGTTCGCAGCCTGGGGCGCGGAAGAGTTCGGGATCATCGGCAGCACCGAGTGGGTGGAGGGCCATGCCGGCGAACTGCTCCAGGGCGGCGTGACCTACATCAACCTGGACATGGCAGCCATGGGGCCGAATCCCTCGATTGCGCTCACGCCCGAGCTGGCCGGCATGGTGAGCCGCGCGGTGGACCGGGTGCCCAGTGCCACGGACCCGGGGCGAAGCGTGTTGGCCGCGCTGCGGGGCGACGCGGGCGAGGCGCCCCGGTTTGGCGCGCTCGGGGGCGGCAGCGACCACATCGGTTTCGTGTGCCGAGTGGGTGTGCCCAGCGTGTCGTTGGGGGCGGGTGGTGCTCCGGGCACCAGCTATCACAGCAACTATGACACGGTGTCGTGGTACCGGGCCACGGTGGGTCAGGACTACGCCAGTGCCGCCATGATCACGCGCGAGGCGGTGGCGATCGCGGCCCTCGCGGCGCAGACGCCGGTGCCGGGGTGGCGCGTGCAGGATCTGGGTCGGGGGCTCGTGGCCCATCTGGATGCCCTGTTGAAGCGATGCGAGAATGAGTCGATGCGCCGCCGCCTGGAGACGCTCCGGCCGGCCATGGAAGCCATGGTGGTTCGCGGCGAGCTGATCGATGCCGCGATCGCGGCCAATCCCGAGCTCAATCGTCAGGACGATCTTCGCGTGCGCCGAGGGCTGCGGTCCATGCTGCAGGCCTATGTGGACGACGCGGGGCTTGATGGTCGGCCCTGGTTCCGGAGCCTGATCGCCGCCAGCGATCGAAACGATGGCTACGCCCCATGCATGCTCCCGCTGCTGGCCGAGGCCGTGGCGGACCGCGACATGGAGCGGCTGGAGCGGGCTGTGGAGCGCATGGCCGCGGCACAGGATCGTGCCGAGCAGGCCCTCCGCCTGATCGAGACGGGCCTGCAGATCCCGCGTCGGTGACCACCAGACCGGCACCTAGACTTGCCCCATGCTCCCGATCCTGCTCGCATGCCTGCTGGGCATCGCCTGCGTGCCTCCCGACGCTCCGGTCGGCGTGGTCATCGAGCCTGCCCTGGTGGACTTCGGTCGTCTGGGTTCTGGAGAGGCGAGGACAGGGCGCTTCATGCTGCGGAACGCCGGACCCGCGCCGGTGAAGGTGAACAGCGCCTTCCCGAGCTGCAAGTGCACGGCGGTCACGGATCTGGCTGGCCGGGAGATACCGCCCGGCGGCAGCGTGGAGTTCTCGGCCACCATGGAAGCGCCGCGGGCGCCGGGCGAGAAGGACGCGAAGATCTTCGTGGTGCTGGAAGGGGCCTCGCAGCCCATGGTCGCCAAGATGAGGGGCGTGGTCACCTGGCCCGTGCAGCCCGAGCCCGCCTATGTGGATGCGCTTCAGGGCCGCCGGAAGGGCAGCGTGCGACTGGTCTCGACCGATGGCCGGCCCTTCCGCGTGCTGGGTCTCGATGGGCGTGCGGCGGGTGATGGCAGTGCCGAGCAGGCCCGCACGGAGCACGACGTGGCCTGGGACCTGACCACCCTTCCCGAGGGGGGACTGCGTCAGTGGATGCTGGTGCAGACCGATCATCCGGAGGCGCCCCTGGTGCCGCTCCGGGTGCGTCACGAGTCCACCGGCGTCCGCTTTGATCCCGATGCGGAACGGCGAGGCTGGTTCCTGCCCGAGAGCGTGGTGCTGTGCGGACGCGTGAAGCCCGGTCAGGCGGTGCAGCGCACGCTGGTCCTGGAGAACGGCACACCTCGAGGCAAGCCCAAGCCTGCCGGCTGGGACCAGGTGCAGTCGGTCAGGTCGCTGGATCCCCGCGTCAAGGCGGAACTGGTGAAGTCCGAGCCCCGCGGCGACTCGGTCGTGGTGACGCTGGCGATCACCTTCGAGAGTCCGGCGAGCGGGCTCGTCTACCTGCCTGTGGGGATTCGCACAACGCTTGGTGAGGGTCGCTGTTTCGCCGCAGCCGTGGTGGAACCGTGATCGCCTCGCCCGACCATCTGAACGCCGCCGGCGTGGTGGCGCTGCTGGACGAGGCATCGGCGATCCTGCGAGGGGATCCCAATCGCAGGGGCTGCGTGGTGCACCTGCCCGACCGCGGACGGCTGCTGGCCACGGGCGACCTGCACGATCATCCGATCCACTTCGCTCGCGTGGTCGCATTCGCCCAGCTGGAGCAGGATGACCATCACCTGATCCTGCATGAGCTCATCCATGGCGATCGGCTCATGCACGGCGCCGACCTCAGCTGGCGCATGCTTGCCCGCGCGGCGCTGCTCCTGAGGGCGCACCCAGGTCGGGTGCATCCCATGCTGGCGAACCACGAGATCGCGCAGGCCTTCGACCAGCCGGTGAGCAAGGGGGCGGGCGAGAACACCGCGCTGTTCCGCGATGGTCTGGACTGGAGCTTCGGCGATGATGCCGATGGTGTCGACGCCGCCATCCGCCGCTTCATCAGGTCCATGCCCCTGGCGGTGCGCACCGAGGGCGGCATCTTCTGCTCGCACTCGCTGCCGTCACCCATTGCGCTGACTGGCTTCGACGCCTCGGTGTTCGATCGCGAACTTCAGGACGCCGATTTCGAGGCCCGACGAGGTGCGGCGTGGCAGTTGACATGGGGCCGGGGCATCTTGGCCGCGCAGGTGGATGCGCTGGCCCAGGCGTGGGGCGTGAAGCTCTTCGTGGCGGGTCACAAGCACGTGGCCGAGGGTGCCGAGGCGGTCGGTGCACGACTGCTGCTGCTGAACTCGGATCATGAGCGGGGCGTCGTGGTGCCCTTCCAGCTCGATCGGCCAGTGCCGTCGGCGCTGGAGGCGGCCATGTCGGCCGTGCCGATCCAGATGATCGAGGGAGCCGCGGATTGATGTCGCCCGATGTCCCCGTGCTGGCCATCGAGGCCAGCCAGCGTGTGCAGTCGGTCGCCCTGGGGCACGCCGGATGGCTCGAGCAGGAGCCCATTGAATCGGACCGGCGAGACCGAGAGGACCTGCTGCCTGCCATCGAGCGTCTCTGCCAGCGTCGGAAGGTTCGGCCGCGCGAGATTGCGGCGGTCATCGTGGATGGTGGACCGGGCGGTTTCACGGGCCTTCGCATGGCCCACGCCGCGGCGCAGGCCATGTCGGTGGCCACGGGCATGCCGGTGGTGCAGGCGTGCGCGGCGGTGGTGGCCCGCGAGGTTGCGCGGAGGCAGGAACTGCTGACGGAGGGGCAGGCGACCTGGGTCGCACTGGCCTGCAAGGGTGAGGAGGCATGGGTGGCCCGCGTGGATCCCGTCACCGATCCGGACATGGCTCTGGACGCCCGCTCCCGCACGGTCGAGGCATGGGATCGGGCGGGGGTGGACAGGCTGATCGCGGACGAGCATCTGC
>JBILWQ010000081.1:0-7461 GCA_044369805.1 Phycisphaerales bacterium | reverse complement strand
CGAAGCCCAGCGGCGAGAACACCGGCTGCATCGCCTCGCCCAGCTGTCCCGCGAAGCTGCCCAGCTGCTGCCGGCGAGCCAGTTCCGCGTCGGCATGAGCCTCGATGACCGCGGCCTGGGTGATACCGTCCAGGCTTCCGGTCTCGCGCAGCGCCGTGGCGCGTGCACGGTCCGCCAGCATGCCGGCATCCGCTGCCACCCGAGGGAAGGCGCTCAGCCACCACATGACCACGCAGATGGCCAGGATCATGGTGCCCGCGTTCCGGAGGAACAGGCCCGCACGATCGATCGTCATCCACAGGGCGGTCCGAAGGCTGGGTCGCCGGTAGGGCGGCAGTTCCAGCACCATCGGCCGTGCGGGGCCGCGCAGCACGGTGCGGCGAGCCAGCATCGCCGTCAGCAGGCCCGCCAGCGCTCCCGTGGCGTAGCACCCCAGGAACGCGATCGCCGCCAGCCACGGCCGACCGGCGAAGAGCACCGAGATCAGCAGCACGTACACCGGAAGCCGCGCGGTGCAGCTCATGAAGGGCGCCACCAGGATGGTGGCGATCCGGTCGCGGGGATCGGGAATCAGTCGCGTGCTCAGGATCCCCGGCAGCGCGCACGCATGGCTGGACAGCAGCGGCACGAACGCCTGTCCCGGCAGGCCGAATCGCCGCATGAACCGGTCCGCCGCGAACGCCGCGCGGGCCAGGTAGCCGCTGTCCTCGAGCAGGCTCAGCAGCAGGAAGAGCAGCGCGATCTGCGGCAGGAAGACCACCGTTCCGGCCACGCCGCCCACCACGCCATCCACCACCAGGCTCCGCAGCAGTCCCTCGGGCAGGATCCCGCCGAGCATGCCGCCCAGATTCGTGAAGATCCAGTCGATGCCCTCCATCGGGAACTTCGCCAGCCAGAAGATGCTGGTGAAGAGCAGTCCCATGACCAGCAGGAACACGGCGCCGCCCGACACCGGATGGGTGAGCGCCGCATCCACTCGGTCGGTCAGGCGGTCGGCACGCACCGCCTCGCGTCCACCCACGCAGGCGGCCACGCACTCGCTGCACCAGCCTCCCACGGTGGATTCAGGCGTCTCCGGCGGCAGCAGGGCAAGGCGATTGGCGTGGTCCCGGCCCAGCGAGCCGCTTCGCGCAACGGCGAGCGCCGAGGTGGCCAGCGTCTCCACGCCCTCGCCGGTGCGGCCGCTGGTCACGCAGACCGGGCAGCCGAGCCATTCGGCGAGTCTGCCGGCGTCCACGCTCAGCCCCTTGCGCCGCGCCTCGTCGGCCAGCGTCACGGCCACCACGCAGGGCAGGCGACGGCGAAGCACCTGCACCACGAAGCGGAGCGACTTGGTCAGGTTGGTCGCATCGGCGACCACCACCACCACGTCGGGTGCGGCGTCACCCAGCTGTCCCTCGATGCAGGCTCGGCAGAGCCGACTCTCCGGCAGTTCCAGGTTCAGGCCATACGTGCCCGGAAGGTCCATGACTTCCAGTTCACCGTCCCCGGTCCGGGCCAGGCCCACCCGGCTCTCGACCGTGGTGCCGGGAAGATTCGATGTCCGCGCGCGCGTGCCGCAGAGACGGTTGAAGAGCGTGGTCTTGCCCGAATTGGGCTGCCCCAGCAGGGCCGCCCGCCAGGGTCGCGACGGCGCCCACGTGCCGCCCTGGACCGCGGACACCTCAGTCCGCTCCGGCGCCGTCGCAGGGCGTCACCAGCAGGCGGCTGGCGACCGGGCCACTCAGGCCGACCCGAGTGCGCTCCACCTCGATGATGCAGGGCTCGCCGGGCTTGCAGACACGGAGCTCGCAATGCTCGTGCACGCCCATGGCCCGAAGGAGGCATTGATCGTGCTCGGGAAGTCCCGCCATGCAGCCCTGGTCCAGTCGCGCGCGACGTCCACGACCCAACTGGGTCAGCGGCACGCGGGCGCGATCGGGCGAGGACTCGTTCATCCGTGTGATGCTACGACGGTGCCGGAGGTCGATCAATCGCCGTGGTTCACTTCGCCGGCGAGGGCGGCGCGGGCGTCATGGCCTGCACCACGTAGCGCATCGTGCACTCCAGCTGCGGCGCGATCGTGGGCGTTTCGCCGAAGGGGTTCGCGCGATCCCGTGCGGCCGTCTCGGGCTGCAGCTGCAGTTGTGGTACCAGGTCCGCCTTGAGTTGCCACACACCCGGGGCCTTCGCGGGCACCAGGTTGGGCACGGCGGTCGCGGGGCACCGGAAGGTGAAGATGGGCTCCACGCGAGAACCGTCCGGGCGGAGCACATGGGCATGGATCTCGAACTCGCGTGGCTGGCTCGAGACCTGCACTGCCTCGCTCACGGCGATGGTCCACTCGACCGGCTGGCGGAACTTGCCCATGATCTCGATCCACTTCGTGAGCCGCTGCCGGTAGGCGTGCCAGGTGCGGGAATCGGAGTCGGCCGTGGGAATCGCGATGCCGCGCTCCTTCAGGTCCTCACGGACCCGCGAAGTCAGTGACCGCATGGCGGCGTTCGGATTGCCCCATGGTTCTGGGCCCGGGTCCCGCGAGCCCGCGGCGGGGGGGGCGGCCGTCGCCGAGGCCGGGGCCCCGGAACCCTCGAGCTGGCGGATCCGCCGCTGCAGAGCCTCGGCTTCCTCGCGAAGCCGGCGGTTCTCCTGCTCCAGGGCCCGGATCCGGCTCTGCGGATCCTCGCCGGTGGTGGCCTGGGGCGCGGGCAGGTTCAGCGAAGCCGCGATCAGCAGCAGCGGAAGAGGCATGCGGCGGATCCTAGCAACGGTGTGCCACGGCTATGCTGCTGGCATGCTCGCTTCGAGGAAGCTGGCCGCTCTCGTGCAGCGTCGACTGCAGTTGCAGCGTTGGGTGAATGCCGTGGTTCCGGGTGTGGTCGCCGGGCTCGTCTGCGCATGCCTGGGTCTGGTGGCCGCGCGGCTGTGGGGCCACTCCGGCGAGGGCGTCGCGGCCGTCGCGTGTCTCCTCGTGTCCGTCGCGGGCACGGTGATCGGTCTGCGCCTTGATCCAGTTCCCGGCGAGCGCTCGGCGGCGGCCCTGGCCGATGACCGGCTCGGACTCGAGAGTCGCATCGCGACCGCGATCGCGCTGCAGGGCCGGGCCGATGCGTTCGCCCAGGCGGCGGTGATCGACGGCGAACGCGTGGCGCCGGGACAGTTCGGCCGCATCCGGGGGGCGTTTCCGCTGCGATGGCCGGTCCTGACGCCCTGGGTGCCGGTGATCCTGCTGGTTGTGGCGATGGCCTGGTGGCTCTGGCCCGTGCGCCAACCTGGCCCGGCCTCGGATGCCTCCACGGTTTCGATCGACGACACGCAGCGGATCCAGCAGGCCCAGGCCTCGGAGCAGGCGGTGCGCGAGGCGGTCCGCCTGATCCAGGAGAGTCCCGAGGCCGAGCAGGCGCTGAAGGATGCGCTCGCCCAGATGGAACTCGGTCGCGATCCGGAGGCTTGGGCCGCCGATCCGACGCAGCGCGAGGCGGAGGCGAGCGAACGGGCGGCGGCACTGCAGCAGCGGCTCGAGCAGGAACTGCAGTCGGACGCCATGCTGGAGATGCGCGAGCTGGCCGACATGCTCGCGCGCCTGCCCGAACTTCCCGAGCTGGGCCGCGATGTCTCGCAGGCGCTCAAGTCGGGTGACCTGGCCAGGGCCCAGGCGGAGCTGGAACGGCTCGCACGCGAGGCCGTGGGCAACGATCCGGCCAAGGCGAAGGCTGCGCAACGGGCGCTCGACCAGCTGGCCCAGGCGCTCGAGAAGGCCTCGAAGGATGCCTCGGCTGCGGAGAAGGCCCTGAGCGAGGCCGGCATGGATCCTGCGCTGGCGAAGAACCTGGAGAAGGCCATGCAGGCCGCGCAGCAGAACCAGAAGCTCACGCCCGAGCAGCGACAGGAGCTGCAGAAGCAGCTGCAGAGCTGCCAGAACGCGGCCAAGCAGTGCCAGAGTCTCTCGCAAGCGGCGAAGGCGTGCCGCAACGGCTCCTGCTCCAGTGCCTCCAGCCAGCTCAGTCGCGCCCAGGCCCAGAAGCGCATGCAGGCCGCCCTCGGCAAGGCCATGGGGCAGTGCCGAAACGGCGGATCGCTTGGATGGAGCATGCCCTGGGAGAGGAAGAAGGCCGGGGCCGCCGGGAAGTCCGGCATGGCCGGGCGCGGTGGGCGCGAAGGCGGTCAGGGCGGCACGCCCCGCACCGATGGCAACACCGAGGCCCTTGCCGAGGACGCCTATTCCGTCAAGCAGGAGTCGGCCGGTGACGGCGACCCCTTCGACCGGACCGTGGCGCGCGAATTCGTGCGCGGCGATGGTGCCCCCGGTGGCACGCCATCCGCGGAGCTCAAGGCGGTCGCCGCCAAGGTGGAGGCGGGGCTGGAGGAGGGCACCGAGGAGGATCCCGTGCCGGGTCGGCTCAGGTCGGCGCACAAGCGGTACTTCGAGCAGTGGAAGAGGCGACTGGACGAGGCGGCGCCGGCCAAGGGCGGTTCCTGAGGTCCGCACCGGCGGGACACACGCGTGCATCTGACCTTCGAGCGCCCCGGCTGGCTGCTGCTCCTGCTGATCCTTGTCCCGATGGCGGTGCTTGCGTGGCGGTCGCTGCCGAATCTGGGCCGAGTCCGCGGCTCGATCGCGTTCGCCGTGAGATCGCTGGTGGTCCTTCTGCTCACCTTCGGTCTCGCTCGGCCCGCGCTGGTGCGCGATGCGGACGCCGCCTGCGTGGTCGTGGTCGCCGACGCGAGCCGATCCGTGCCGGCCGATCTCCGCGAGCGAGCCCAGGCCTGGCTCCGGGAGCGCCTGCTTTCGCGTGAGCGGGCGTCGGACCGCGTCGGCGTGATCACGGTGGCGGGTGCCGCCGAGATCCAGGCGGTCCCGTCGACCGGCGCGCAGGTCTCCATCCTCTCGCATGCCGGCGAATCCGCGGCCAGCGACCTGGCCTCGGGTCTGCGCACGGCGCTCGCCGTGCTGCCGGGCGATGCGATCAACCGCATCCTCCTTCTGACCGATGGGGTCGAGACCGGCGGGAGCCTGGCGGCGGCGGCGGACCAGGCGGCGGCGGCCGGGGTGCCCGTCGACGTGGTGGCGCTCGCGCCGCCGCGAAGCTCCGAAGTGCTCGTCGATTCCATCCGCACGCCCGCACGTGCACGCCGCGGTCAGGTGATCGATGCGAGAGTGGTGATCCGGTCCACGAGTCCCGCCCGAGGACGGCTCCGGTTGAAGGTGGATGATCGGACCGTCGATCTGGATCCTCGCGGGCCGGGCCAGGCCATGGAGGTCTCGCTCGAGCCGGGCCCCAACGCGTTCTCGGTGCCCCTGCCCATGGAGCGAGGCGGCGCCATCCGTGTGGAGGCAGCCTTCGAGACGGACACCCCCGGCATGGACGCGGCCGTCGAGAACAACGTGGCTTCCGCCATCACGCAGGTCGCGGGAGCGGGTCGCGTCGCCGTGGTCTCCGAGAACGAGGCTCCGGTCGATGCGCTGCTTCAGGCGATCCGTGCCTCGAGCCTGGAGGTGGAGGTGATCCCACCCGACCTGCTGGCCCGGCGGCTGGGCAGCGGAGACTTCGACGCCTGCGTGCTGGCCAACGTGCCACGCTGGTCGCTCGATGCCGAGACCGATCGCGCGCTTCGCGCCAGCGTGCACGATCTGGGGTGCGGGCTGCTCATGCTGGGCGGCGACCGCAGCTTCGGGGCGGGCGGCTGGCAGGACAGCGAGACGGCCAAGGCGATCCCGGTGGAGATGAATCCGCCCCAGGAGCGGAAGCTGCCCTCGGGCGCACTGGCGCTCATCATCGACTGCTCCGGAAGCATGTCCGCCCCGGTGAGCGGCACGTCCGCCACCCAGCAGCAGCTGGCCGCGGAGGCGGCCATCAAGGCGGTCCGGGCGCTCTCGCCCTTCGACCAGGTCACCGTCATCGCCTTCAGCGGATCCTCGGAGGTGGTGGTGCCGCTGACGGATTGCGGTCAGCTGTCCATGATCGAGGCCGGAATCCGCGGCATCGTGCCCGAGGGTGGCACCAACCTCTTCCCGGCGCTCGACGCGGCCGCTGAGCAACTCGCCCGCAGCACGTCGAAGACCCGTCATGTCGTCGTGCTCACGGACGGGCAGACCGCGGGAGATCCGGGCGAGGGACTGGCGAAGGCGATGGCGATGGGTCGGAACGGGATCACGATCTCCACCGTGGCCATCGGCGACGGCGCCAACGACGGACTCCTTGCTCGAATGGCCAATGCAGCCGATGGTCGCTTCTATTCGGTGAAGGACGAGCAGAGCCGAGTGTCGGTCCCGCAGATCTTCATCAAGGAAGCGCAGCTGATCCGTCGCTCGCTTCTCTGGGAGGGCGAGCCCTTCACCCCCACGCGGGCGTCCTCCGCGGAATGGATGCGGGGCGGCGAGGGCGTGCCCCCGATCCGCGGTTACGTGGTCGCGGGAGTCCGCGGCGAACCGGCCCAGACCGGACTGCTGAGTCCCTCGGATCCCCCGGATCCCATCCTCGCCTGGTGGAACCATGGATTGGGCCGGGCCGCCGCCTTCACCAGCGACCTCGGTGGTCGATGGACTCCGGCCTGGTCGAACTGGTCGGGTTTCCAGCCCTTCGTGGGAGGGCTTGTGCGTTGGCTGCTGCGACCGGGCACCCCGGGAGACGTCTCGATCCGCACCCGTCAGGAGGGTGATCAGGCGGTGGTCGAACTCGAGGCGATGGGCGAGACGGCGACCAGGGTGGAGCGCGCGGAGGGTCGGGTGGTGCTGCCAGACGGCTCCACGCGAGCGCTCCCGCTTCGGCAGGTGGCGCCAGGCCGATGGAACGGCACCTTCCCGCTCGATGACCGCGGGGCCTATCTGGTGAATGCGGCGATCGGTGTCACCGGTGGCGCCAGGCCGCTGTTCACGCAGGCGTCGGTCAGCGTGCCGTATCCACGCGAGTTCCGGAATCCGGGCCTGTGCGACCGCCCCGCGCTCGAGGCCATCGCCCGTCGCACCGGCGGGCGCATGCTCCAGCTCGGTGATGCCACCTCCGACCTCTTCACGCGCGACGGCATGCCCGTGCCGCAGTCGCTCCGGCAGGCGTGGGATCTCTGCATCATTCTCGGTGCGGCGCTCTTCGTGATCGACGTGGCGGTCCGGAGGCTCTCGCTCTTGCCCGCATCCCGGGAAGGCACGCCGGTCCGGCGGGACACGGCCCGCGTCACCGAGGCGTGGCGACAGGCGCGGCAGCGGGCGGAGGCGCCGTCGTTGTCGAGGGCTATTGAAGGGCCAGCGGAGGCGCCACCGGCCGCTCCGCCCGTGGCCGAGATCGCTCCGCCATCCGAGCCGGCGTCGGAAGCGCCGCCGGCACCGCCGGATGAACCCGAGGATGATTCGCCCATGGGTCGCCTGCGCGCGGCCAAGCGCCGAGCCCGTGGAGGCCCCGCATGAACGGCGCGGCGGACGTGGCCGAGCTTCAGGCTCGGTGCGAGGACTTCCGACTTCGCGCGGCGGCGCTGCTGCAGGCCATC
>JBILWQ010000080.1:0-7475 GCA_044369805.1 Phycisphaerales bacterium | reverse complement strand
GAGCCCGTGACCGTGACGCCGCCCACCGGGGAATTGCGCGGCGGCCAGCGCCTGCAGCTGGGGCCCATCGAGTGGGAGGTCCTTCACACGCCGGGTCACTCGCCAGGCTCGGTGACCCTGCACTGCCCGGCCGCCGCCACTGCTCTGGTGGGCGACACCCTCTTCCTGGACTCGATCGGCCGGATCGACTTCCCCACCAGCGACCCCGGGGCCATGCGGAACTCGCTCCGAGAGGTGCTCATGCGACTGCCCGATGCCACGCGCGTCTTCCCCGGTCACGGACCGGACACGACCATCGGTCGTGAGCGGCGTCGGAATCCGTTCATCGTGCGGGGCTTCTGATCCGGCGTCTCAGGGCGAGACCGGGCGGGCCTGCGCCTCGATCCACCGCTGCATCCGCGCCTCGAGCACGGTCAGGGGCAGGGCGCCCTCGCCCAGCACCGCGTCATGGAAGGCCCGCAGGTCGAACCTGGTGCCGAGGCGCTGCTCGGCCGCCTGCCGCAGGCCGCGGATGCACAGTTCGCCCAGCTTGTAGCCGCATGCCTGTCCCGGCCAGCCTATGTAGCGGTCCACCTCGCGCTCGATGTTCAGCTCGCTCAGTGCGGTGTTCACCTTCATGAAGTCGATCGCCCGCTGACGGCTCCAGCCCAGCGCATGCATGCCGGTGTCCACGACCAGACGGCAGCTGCGCCACATCTCGTAGAGCAGCCGACCGAAGTCGTCGTAGGGGTCCTCGTACAGACCCATCTCCATGCCCAGCCGCTCCGCATAGAGAGCCCAGCCCTCCACGAAGGCGTTGAAGCCCATCTCGCGTCGCAGCGGGTGGCGTTCCGGCAATTCCTGGGCGAGCGCAATCTGCAGGTGATGCCCGGGCACCGCCTCGTGCAGCGTCAGCGGCACCATCTCGTAGCGGGGCCGCTGGTCCAGGGCGAACGTGTTGGCGTAGAACCAGCCGCAGTTGCCCGCCTTCAGGCTGCCGGGCTGGTAGTAGGCGGTCGTCTGGCTGGGGGCCATGAAGCGGGGGATCTCCCGCACGCCATAGGTCAGTCGGGGCAGCGTGCCAAAGAGGCCCGGCAGGTGCGCATCGATGCGCTTCGCCAGGTCGCGGTAGCCCGCCATGAGTTCCTCCGGTCGGGTGAAGTAGAAACGGGGGTCGGTGCGCAGGAAGCCCACGAATGCCGCGAAGAGCGCGTCCTCGTCCAGCGAGCCGCGGCCCGGA
Source organism: Phycisphaerales bacterium (assembly GCA_044369805.1). GTDB lineage: Bacteria > Planctomycetota > Phycisphaerae > Phycisphaerales > SM1A02 > SYAC01. The sequence goes on along the minus strand of JBILWQ010000080.1, from coordinate 6,256 downwards.
TCGTCGCGGAACCAGTCGGTCCGGCGGATGACCTGCAGCATTTCCGCGCGGATGCGGCGGACCTCGGACTGCCCGAGGGCGTGGATCTCCTCGGGCGTGCGGTCGGTCGTGGTCTGCACGCGCAGGGCGTGCGCGTACCACGCACGTCCCTCGGGCAGGTCGATGCAGGCGATCGTGTCCCGGGCACCCGGCACGTAGGTGTCGCGCACGAAGTCGCGGAGCACCGCCAACTCGACCAGGATCGCGTCCGCGGCGTCGTTGCCTTCCACCCTCAGCGAGGCGGCCTGCTCCGCGGTCAGGTCCGGGTAGGCGCGTTCGAAGGGTTCGCGGAGCGGCTGCAGACGACCCTCGATGACCGCGTTGAACTGCGGCACCACGCCCGGAAGAATGGCCCGGGGTGGCGTGACGCCCCTCTTCAGGCCCTCCTGCAGCCGCTCGCGCTCCTGGCGCAGCTGCTGGGGCACCAGCCGCATGCGCGCCAGGTGGGCCCTCAGGTCGTCGGCGCGCGAGAAGGGCATCTGCTCGCCCATCTGAGGGATCTCCTGCTGCGGGCCGCCGAGCGGTCCGAGCACGAGCAGGTGGCCTCCATACCGGTAGCCCTCGATCCCCAGTTCAAGGTCACGCTCGACCAGGGCCGCGTCCAGCCGGCCGCGCTCGTCCAGAGCCGCGTGGTCGATCGATCGAAGCTCGGCCAGCTGCCGTTTGGCCGCCTCGTTGCGGCGGTCGAACGCGGCGATCGAGCGATCCATGATGCGGCCGGAGTCGGCGGGTCGGCCCATGCGGATCGCCTGCATCGGGTCCTCGGAATCGTTGAAGGCCTGGATCGCGTCGAACGTGCGCTGCAGACGGACGGTGGCATCGGCGTTCGAAGCCGCCGGGGTCTGGGCGAGCGCGAGGGCGACGGTGAGCATCGGGAGCATGGCCATGCCGGGACGCTACCGGAACGGGCGGCTAGGCTGGCTCCATGCGCGGCGACATCGACATCTCCCTCGGCCACAGCCCCGACCCGGACGATGCCTTCATGTGGTGGCCCCTGTTCGGCATCGACGGAGCCGCCCCGGAGGTCGGGGAGTCCGGAATCCGGTTCGTGCAGGTCTGCGACGACATCGAGACGCTCAATCGCCGTGCCGGCGGTGCCGAGGCGGACCTGCTCGACATCACGGCGATGAGCTGCGCCAACCTGCCGTTGGTCGGTCATCGATATGCGCTCACCGCCTGCGGCAGCAGCGTCGGCGATGGCTACGGCCCCAAGCTGGTCGCTCGCGAACCCCTGTCGCCAGACGCGCTTCGGAGCGAGGGGGTGACCATCGCGGTGCCGGGTCGCCGCACCACCAGTTTCCTGGCGCTGAGCCTCATGCTCGGGCCGGGCCGATTCCGGTTCGAGGAAGTCCCCTTCGACCGGATCATGGAGGACGTGGTCTCCGGCCGGTTTCCCGCGGGCGTGGTCATCCACGAGGGACAGCTGCTCTTCCAGGATCGGGGGCTTCACCTGGTGCGCGATCTTGGCGCGTGGTGGCGTGACCACTCGGGGCTGCCGCTGCCTCTGGGGGTGAATGCGGTTCGGAGGGATCTGGACGCCCGGCATGGTGCGGGCACCCAGGCCCGCGTGGTGCGGCTGCTGGAGCGGAGCGTGGCACACGCCATGGGGCACCGTGACCGCGGCGTGGCGTACGCCCTGCGGTTCGCGAGGGGTCTCCAGGCGGATCTGGCGGGCACCTTCGTGGACCTGTATGTGAACCGCTGGACGCTCGATTGCGGTCCTACCGGCCGCCAGGCGGTCGATCGTCTGCTCGGCGAGGCCCACGCGGCAGGACTGCTGCCCGCGGCCCCCGCGAACGTCTTCGTGCCGGCGTAGGCACGCAGCGCCAGCCGTATACTCTCCGCCCCTCATGAGCCTTCAGCCCCCCGAAACCGAGCAGGGCGGAGCCTACGCGCCGCCGTCCGTGCGCCAGTTCGGGGTCTTCCTCGACAACAAGGTGGGCAAGCTGCTGGAACTGCTGCAGCTCTTCGACGACAAGCCGGAACTTCAGCTGGCCGCCTTCAGCGTGGTCGACTCCAGCGACTACGCGGTCGTCCGGCTCATCTTCAACAATGCCGACGCGGCCCGCGTTGCTCTTCGCAGTCACGACTACACCTTCAGCGAGACGGATCTGCTGGTGGTCGAACTCTCCGAGGGCCGCTCGCTGACCAACCTCTGCCTGCACCTGCTTGGCGCCGAGTTGAACATCCGTTTTGCCTACCCCGTCATGCTTCGCCGCGAGGAGAGCCCGACCGTGGCGATCGCGGTTGATGACCTCACCCTCGCCGGTCAGATCCTGCTCCGCAAGCGATTCCGCCTGCTGGGTGAGGAGGACCTCGTCTGAAGGAGAACCCATGGCACGACTCGTGAAGCTCACCGGCACCGGACCCCTGAAGATCGAACCCTCGGACAAGCCCGTGTTCGTCTGCACCTGCGGCCTGTCGCGCAAGTTCCCCTTCTGCGATGGCACGCACAAGGCCTGCCGCGACGAGCCCGAGGGGCAGACCTTCGTCTACGACGAGCAGGCCCAGCGCCACCCGGCGCCCAAGGCCTGAAGTTCCGCTCAGGCGGGATAGATCGCCGACGTCTTCTCCGTCTCCCACAGTCGGACGCGCCGAAGGGTGCCGCCTGCGCTGGCCAGGGGGCCCTGAAGCCATCCGAAGCATGTCCGGGCGATCCATTCCACGCTGGGGTTGGTGTCGCGGAACTCCGCCAGGTCCGTGTTGAGATGCTTGTGGTCAAGACGGTCCACCGCGTGCTGGTTCACGATCGCCGCGATCCGTTCGGGCTGCAGGCCCGTGGGTCCCATGGGGCACTCCACCTCGACCTCGAGGCGGTAGTTGTGTCCGTGGCCCGCGGGGTTGTTGCACTTGCCGAACACCCGGCGGTTTTCCTCGTCGCCCAGCGTGGGGCAGTGCAGGCGGTGGCTCGCGGCGAAGTCGAACCGGAGAGTCAGCAGGCATCGGTCGGTCATGGGGGCCTCGATGGATCGCTCCAGGAGAGCATGGGGTCGAAGGGAAAGTCGCTCGATGGGCCGCTCAAGCACGGTGGCCAGGCGGTCGCGAAGGTCGAGCAGCCATTCGGCAGGCGAGAGGTCCCTGGGACAGTTTCGGGCGGCCTCCTGCACGGCGCGGTCGATCTGCTGGATCGGAAGGATGTAGCCTGTGGATTCGTCGGGAGTTCCTTCCAGCTCCACCTCGACCTCGATGGGCATCATCCATCCATCCGACAGCCATGGCGCCACGTGCGTGACCGAGGGCTCGTGTCGAAGGGAGAGGCGAACGGTGCGGGTGAGTTTCATGACGTCGCGCATGGAAACAGCGGCCGATCGGAGCGATCGGCAGGGGCTTCGCGTCGCCGCGTCCGCATATTCGGAAATCTTGTGGAATTTCTTGCGAGGGTCTTGTGGCGTACCTTCGGGACGCTATAGTCCCTTCATCCCCAAGCCCCCGGAAGGGCTCGGCGTGAGACTTGTCTCCGCCGGGCCTTTTTCATTTCTCGCCCTCGGCATGTTGCTCGCGCTGGTCGCCTGTGTGGCACCGGGTGCGCGTGGTTCGTCCCTGCATCCGGACGTGACCGTGATGCCCGCCGCGCGATGCGTGGAGATTCGTGCACGAGTGGCGTGCAGGCGAGGCTTCCTGGAGCAGGTCGCGTGCGGCCGGGGCAGTCGTGAGCACGAATCGCTCGTGGTGGTCGATGCACCGGCGAGCGTGGTGCATGCCGCGCTGCTTGCCGTGGGCGCGCGGCCAGGACAGCCAGGGTCGTGGACGGCCGCGGCCGATGGATCCCTCCGTCTGGATCCGCCTGCGGGCGATCCGGTCACGATTCGGGCGCGGTGGTCCGAGTCGGGGGCATCGCGAGAGGCACCCATCGAGGCCTGGGTCCGCGGTCTGGATCCGGGTGCAGCCCGCTGGGTCTTCGCGGGAAGCCGATTCGCACAGCGGCAGGGGGTCGATCGGTACGTGGCCGATGATTCGGGAAGCCTGGTGGGGCTGGTCACGTTCGGCGATGAGGTGGTCGCCTTGCGGCAGGTCGTTCCCGATCGGGTTGCGGTGAAGGCGCCCGTTTTCCGCGCGAACACCGATGCGATGCCGCCCGAGGGTGAGCCGGTGACCCTGATCCTGAAGGCGTCGCCGTAGGATCCGGTCATGCGCGTCGTGGGCATCGACCCTGGTCTTCGGCGGACCGGCTACGCGTGCGTGGAGATTCCTCCACGCGGCATGGAGCCCCGGCTGATCGAGGCGGGTGTGCTTCGGCTTCGTGCCACCGGTTCCCTGGCGGCACGGCTGCTCCAGTTGCACGGGGAACTTGGCGCGGTGCTCGATGAACTCGCGCCCGATCGCCTCTCGGTCGAGGGGATCTTCGCCCACGCCCGATTCGTCCGCACGGCCCTGATCATGGGTCACGCTCGCGGGGTGGTGCTGCTGGCCGCCGCCGAGCGAGGGCTCGAGGTGGACGAACTCGCGCCAGCCGAGGTGAAGCGCGCGGTGACCGGACGCGGGCAGGCCACCAAGGACCAGGTCCGCAGGGCGGTCATGGCGCAGTGCGGATTGCGGACCATGAAGGGACCCAGCGACGTGAGCGACGCGATCGCCTTGGCCCTCTGCGGGGCTCGTCGCCGCGCCAGCCGTGCCCTCCCGCTAGCCTGATGCCATGCCTGCCGGGAATCTGATCGTGCATGGGCGGAGGATGCCCGCGGACCAGTTGACGCCGGTCCTGGCGTATCGCCGGCTGGTGTCCCCCGATCATCGGACCGATCCGAGCTTCCTGCTTGAGAGCGTGGAGCAGGGCGGTGCCGTGGGGCGTCACAGCATGGTGGGTGCCCGGCCCTCGCTGGAAGTCACGGCCCGGCAGAACGCCGTGGAGATCCGCCGGGACTCCGGTGTCGAGCGTCTGCAGGTCGCGGACCCGCTGGCCGTGCCGCGCCAGATCACCGGCACGTGGCGGCCCATCCGCAGCGGATCGGTGCCGGACGCCTTCCACGGCGGCTGGTGCGGCTTCGTGGGCTTCGACGCGGTTCGGTGGCTGGAACCTTCGGCCTTGCCCTTCGCCCGAGCGCCGCGGGATGACCGCGGCCTCCCGGACATGCACCTGGGTCTCTACCAGTCGGTCGCCGTGTTCGACCATGCGCTGCACGTGGTGGATTGCGTGGCCAGCCAGCCGCTGGAGGCCCACGCCAGCGAGGCGGCAGCGATCGCCGCTGCCCACGATGACATCGATCGCATGATGTCCCTCATGCTGGCGCCGGGGGAACGCCTCCCCACGGGCGAGATCCGCGTCGATCCATCGGCGGCGCCGCGACCACCCATGCCCGGGTCCATGTCGCGGGCGTCGTTCATGGCCGCCGTGACCCGCGCCCGCGAGGCGATCGCGGCCGGGGATGCCTTCCAGATCGTGCTCTCGCAGCGATTCGAGCGATCGACCACGGTGGACCCCTTCGAGATCTACCGTGCGCTCCGAATCGTCAATCCAAGCCCCTATCAGATCTACCTGCAGGCGGAGGGATGCATCCTGGTCGCCAGCAGCCCGGAGATCGCCTGCCGGGTGCGTGGTCGGACGGTCACCAACCGTCCGCTCGCGGGCACGCGTCCCCGCGGGGCCGATGCGCAGGCTGATGCGGCGCATGAGGCCTCGCTGCGGGCGGATCCGAAGGAGCGTGCCGAGCACGCCATGCTGGTGGACCTGGGACGCAACGATCTCGGACGGGTCTGCGAGCCGGGTTCGGTGCAGGTGGTCCGGTGCATGGATGTGGAGCGATACAGCCACGTGATGCATCTCTCGAGCACGCTCACGGGCACGCTTGGACCCGGACTGGACGCGTGGGATGCCCTTCGTGCCACGCTGCCGGTGGGAACGGTCTCCGGAGCCCCCAAGATCCGGGCCATCCAGATCATCGACGAACTCGAGCCCGTCCGGCGTGGCCCCTACGCCGGGGGCATCGGCGTGGCGGGCTTCGATGGGGACATGGACATGGCCATCGCGCTTCGCACCATGGTGGTGCCCACGGCCGGGCGCTCGGGTCCGCCATGGTCGGTGCACCTGCAGGCCGGCGCTGGTGTGGTGCTTGACAGCGATCCGGCGCTTGAGCACCAGGAGACGTTGCACAAGTCGGCGGCCCTGGGCCGGGCCATCGATCTGGCGGAGCAGGCGTTCGTCCCGGATCCATCAGGGTGAGGGCGGATCGAGAACCTCGTCGGTCTCCGATCTCAGCACCCTTCCCACGCCGTCGGCAACCAG
>JBILWQ010000078.1:0-7506 GCA_044369805.1 Phycisphaerales bacterium | reverse complement strand
GACCCGCCGGTCCATGGGGCCCGGCGCACAGTTCAAGTCACTTCGCTGGGCCTGTAGCTCATTTGGGAGAGCGCTTCCATGGCATGGAAGAGGTAGTCGGTTCGAGCCCGATCAGGTCCACTTCACCTCATGCTTGGTTCGGCGGGCCCCCCGGGGGCTCCCGCCACCCCGGGAAGGGCACCGCCCGTCAGGCGGTGCCTCCGGCGCGAAGTTCTACACTGGCTCGGGAGCGGACCCATGCTGACTATCGCGGTCAACTTCCGAAACGTTGCGCCCATCACGCCGTCATGCATCCAGTCGGTGATCGGTGCGGTGGCGCAGTTCGGGCAGCCCAAGGACTTCGAGTTCCTCTTCATCGATGACGCCTCGGACGCGGGCCGCGAGGTCGCGCCGCTGCTCGTGGAGGCTCGTTCCCGGGTCCAGTCCCGCATGCGGATCATCCAGTTCCGCACGCACCAGCACTACACGCGCGGCTGCGCCTACAGCTTCTCGTTGGCGCAGGGCGACCTGCTGTTCGTCAGTCATGACATGATCCTGACGGCTGACTGCATCGAGCGCATGCGGCAGGTGGCCGCGGCGGATCCGGCCCATGGTCTGGTCCGGGCCTGTTCCAACTACGTGGACTGCTTCCCCCATCACGTGGTCACGCCGCCACAGATGCCCAGGAACATCGCCGACGTCCGGGCCTTCTCGCATCTCGTGTCGGAGCAGGCCGGAGCGGCCTTCACGGAGGATCCGTTCCTCGTGGGCGACGTCATGCTGATCCGGCGCGAGGTGCTGGACCGTGTCGGGGCCATGGATGAGCGCTACTACGGCTACTTTGGCGATGTGGACTACGGACTCCGCGTCCAGCATGCCGGGTATCGCCTGGTCTGCGCGAAGGGCGCGTGGCTCTTCCATGAGGGGGCCGGCTTCTATCTCAACGAGGCGCGCGTCCGTCAGGTGGACTACGACGTGATCCACCGCGAGCGCATGCGAGTCGTGAACGACGCGTACCAGGTCTTCCGGCAGAAGTGGAATCCCGCCTTGCCGGCCGAGTACCCGGGCAGCATGGATGGGCTGGACATTCCGGGGCTCCGCAGCCTCTCGCCGCTGCCATTCCCCGTTCACCAGCCGCCGCCCGCGCCGCTCACGCCGACCATCGGTCGATTCCTCTAGGCGGGCGCTTCGCCGGCTCAGAACGAGAACTTCGCGCGGATCGCGCCTGCAAGCACCACGTCGGAGATCGCGGGCGAGCCGGGAGGCACCAGGAGCTGCGCATCGAGTGTGATCTGGATCGAGCCGGTGACCTGCAGGCGGTAGAAGCTCTCGACCAGGCCCTGCGTGCGCAGGGAGGCATCGAGCGGCACGCTCCAGCCACCACCCAGGCCGAAGCCATCGCCATGCCTGCCGAAGGCGTTCTCGATGGTGAGACCAGCCATCCCCTGGCTGGTGCTGCTGAGCGCCACCGCCCTGTCGGCCACGGCCACCTGAAGCCAGGCGCCAAGGTCCTCCGCCGCCAGCCACTGGGCGATGCCGGTCCAGGCGTTGCCAAACACGGTCGGGCCGCCATCGATGGTGGCATCGTTCGCGTTGGTGGCGCCCCACGAGGCGCTCAGCCGGAGTGGGCGGCCCAGTGGATGCAGGATCAGACCTCCCTCGATGCCTCCGAAGTATCCCTTCCGGAACGCGTCCTGGAAGTAGGCGCCGCGGGCGCCGCTGGCCGAGCTGAGCACGCCGTTCACGTAGAGCCAGTCCAACGGAAGGAACTGGAAGGCGGCGCCCTCGGTGTAGCCCTGGAACCCCACCGGGAGCACGCTGTTGCCGTCCAGGGCCGTGTTGAGGAACTGGCTGGTCTCGTCGCTCGCGAAGAGATTGAGCCCCATGTAGTCGTTGGGATTGATCTTGCCCAGACTCACCGTGAGCCGGTCCTCCAGGAATCCTTGCGCCAGGATCAGGCGGTTCAGGCGCGTCTCGAACAGGGATCTCTGGGCGTCGAGTCCGTCCGGCGAGCCCACCGAGAAGGCCAGCGAGCGGGTCTCGGATGGCAGCACCTGGCTCGAGCGCCACTGCACCGTGAATTGCGTGTGGCTCCGGTCCTCCCACTCCAGCAGCTTGGTGTCCATGCGGACGTTGAATCGGTTCGAACCCGCGGTGCTGCGGGTCCCCGGCCGGTTGTCGGTGACGCCCTGGAACACCAGCGACTCGTACAGGTCGAATCGAGTGCCCGCGTAGAGCCCCGCGGCGGCCTGGATGTTGCGGATCGGGTTCAGCAGCGGCTGGAGCGGATCGACGAAGAGCGGATCTCGGCGGTCGAAGCGGCTGGGATTGGGCCTCTCGGACCACAGCGAGAATCCCTCATGCGGCGTGCCGTTCCCCACAAGCGGCTGAAGCCGGCTGCGGGTGTTCACGTTGATGAAGGCGAGGGCCTGCTCCCGTTCCGTGAGCACACGCTCGGCCCTGGGCAGGTCGCGCGTGACCTGCATGAGCCAGTCGACATCCTCGCTGCTGTCCTCGTCGGCCCGGGTCATGGAGGTCAGCAGGGCCGCCGAAACCAGGCCCAGGGCGAGGCATTGCAGCCGCATCTTGGCAAGGTAGCCAACGGAATCCTTGCGCGATCCACGCATGACAGCGATAGGATTTCCCTCAGTGACCCTTGCCCTTCTGGTCATGTTCGCGATGTTCGCGGCGGACGCCGTGCCTCCGCAGCCCGAGCCCGGGATTCGCCACGTGGTCCTGGTGTCGGTCGATGGTCTGCGCCCGGAAATGCTGCTGCCCGAGATGGCCGAAACGCATCCCGGCCTGGTGCGGCTGACCCGCGGTCCGCACACGCTGCAGGCGCGGTGCGATCCCGACATCAGCATCACGCTGCCGAACCATCTGGACATGCTCACGGGCCGAACCGTGACGGGCGAGAGGGGGCATCAGTGGACCGGCAACGCCGATCCGCCCGCACGCGCCCAGGGAGGCACGCTGCACGCGCGGGGCGGCGCGTACCTGAGCAGCATGTTCGACGTGGCGCATGACCATGGGCTTCGCACGGGGGTGGTCTGCGGCAAGTGGAAGTTCGTTCTTCTCGAGCAGAGTTACGGGGAGGATGCCGGCGGCTCGGATCAGCAGATGCCGGATGACGGCAAGGACAAGATCGATCTCTTCCTGTGCGACACCCAGCCGGGGTCCCAGCTTGAGCACGTGGTCACGCTGCTCGAGCGGTCGACCCGGGAGCGTCGGGGCAGCCTGGTGTTCTGGCACATCCCGACCCCGGATTTCGCGGGCCATGCCAAGGGCTGGGACCTGACGTCGGGGTCGGCGTACCGCCAGGCCGTGGCCCAGGCTGACCAGGCGCTGGCCGGGTTCCTTGGGCGCTGCGAGGCGGATCCGGAGCTTCGGGGCCGCGTGGCCGTGGTCCTGACGGCGGATCATGGCGGAGGCGTGCCCTTCATCAGCCACACCGATCCCGAGGCGCCGGTGAACTTCACCATTCCCTTCGTGGTGTGGCTGGGCAGGGATGGCGCCGCCGCCGATCTGTACGACCTCAACCCCGGTTCCCGACGCCGACCGGCGGCGAGCGAGCGGTTCGCGCCGGGTCCGTTGCCTCCCATCCGAAATGGTGATGCGGGCAACCTTGCCCTGCACCTGCTCGGCCTGCCGGCCATTCCCGGCAGCAGCATCAACGCGGCGCAGGACCTGGCGGTGCGGCCGGAGACGGCCCTGGTCGGATCCTCCCGTTGACGCGCCGACGCTAGGCTTCCAACATGGCGGACTTCTGCCTGATCGGGCGATCGGATGCGGGTGCCGTGAAGCATGCGCTGGTGCCACCCGGTCCCGTCACGGTGGGGCGTCTGCCCCAGTGTCAGGTGGTGCTTGAGCACGCGCAGGTCAGCCGGACGCATGCGCGACTCGAGTGGCTCTCGGCCGAGGAGCGATGGCGCGTGGGTGATGCGGGCAGCCAGGGGGGCACACGGGTGAATGGCCGCCGCCTGGCCCAGGGTGAGACCGCCGTGCTTGAGCACGGTGATCAGGTCGCGTTCGGACCGGTGGTGCTCGAATGCGTCGCGGGTTGCACGGACATGGGCGCCACGCTCATGGGCGGTGACGACGGCGCGGAACAGATCGAGTGGCTCAAGGCCGCTCGCAGCGAGGACCTCAGCCACCGGCACCTGGCCCTGCTGCTCGACCTGAACGCCACCTTCGACGCCGCCATCGACGAGGCTTCCACCCGAGCCAAGCTGGTGGAGGGGGCGTCCCAGGCCACGGGGTTCGCCAACGTGGCCTTCGTGCTGCGGCCCACGAGTGACGACGACATCCGGGTGGCGGTGCATGTGGGCGAGGTGTTCGATCGTGGAGGTCGGCCGCGCATGAGCCGCACCGTGCTTCGGCAGGCTCGTGACGGGCTGGTGCTGGTGACCGACAAGGCTCAGGTGAGCGATGCGGCCATGGCGGCAAGTCTGGAGCGGGTGGCGGCGCATCAGGCCTTCTGCATCCCGGTGGGTGAACGCGGCGCGTTCGGCTTCCTGTACGCGGACAATGGCTCGTCACGAGGCGACGCGGCCGAGCGGAAGAGGCTGGAAGAGGCCGCCAACGTGGCCCAGGCGCTCGTTCGCATGGCGGCAGCCAGCCTTGAGCGGCTTCAGCGTTCCCGCGAGATGGAGCGCCTGTGGCGGGCCACGCTGAAACTGGTCGTGGACACCGTGGAGAACAGGGACAAGTACACGGGGGGCCACTCGAGCCGTGTCGCCGCACTCTCGCGGCTGGTGGCCCAGACGGCTGGACTGGACAAGGCCACCTGCGCGCTCATCTACGAGAGCGGACGGGTGCACGACATCGGCAAGGTGGCGGTGCGGGATGACGTGCTCAACAAGCCCGGTCGGCTGGATGAGAACGAGTTCAAGCAGGTGATGGCTCACCCGACGGTGGGCTTCGAAATGCTTCGGGGCCATCCCCTCATGCAGGACGTGCTTCCCGGGGTCCTTGAGCATCACGAGAAGTGGGATGGCTCCGGCTATCCGAAGAGGCTCGAGCGCGAGGCGATCTCGGTCATCGGCCGCGTGATCGCCGTGGCGGATGTGTTCGATGCGCTCACCTCGGCCCGTCCGTATCGCGCCGCCATGACCGTGGAGCAGGCTCGCGGCATCATCGAGGCGGGGGCCGGCACGCACTTCGATCCGACCTTCGTGAAGGCATTCATGGCGATCCCGCTGGAAACCCTGGCCACCCACGTGGAGTCGGATCGGTCCTAGGGTCTGTCAGACAGGACCTGGACCCGTCGGGCCAGCACTGCCTCCATGCCCTGCGGGGTTCGGTGCACCAGCACCACCATGGATTTCGTTCCGCTGCCGCGCAGGGCCGCGGACCAGGCATCGGCATCCACAGCGCTGCCTCGCACCTTCACGGCCACTTCGCCCGTGCCGAGCTCGCGCAGCCGTCGCGCGACGGCGGGAAGCCTTGCCGGCATGGACTCGATCCGCTCGAACCAGCGGAACCATGCCTCGGCGGGTTCGCCCTGCGGGGGGGCGTCCCGACTGCAGAGCCCAAGTCCTGGCGAGCGTTCGTGCAGCCCGAGCGGCACGGCCAGCTGGGGGAGCAGTCCTGATCGCTCGAGCGTGGGGTCGGGTTCAGCCATGAACCTCTCCCATCGGTCCACGGCGGGCCATGTCGAGCTGCCGCCATGCACGGACCATGTCGATGGCCCATGCACCTCGAGCCGTGCGTCCAGTCTGACCGCCGTGTTGTGACCCGCGTGCCACGCCGCCGATCCGGTCAGCAGAACGGCCTGCGTCAACCCCCCGTCTCGCCCAAGGAACGCAAGTTCGGAACCCGCGGGCCTGGCGGCGGCCGGGAGTTCGATGCCGGGGCCCAGTTTCACCGCCAGCGCCTTCAGGGATGCGGCAAGGCCCAGGATGCACGTCGGCCCCGGCACGAGTTCATGCCACCCATGCAGGCGGCGACCACGGACCTCGTCACGGCGGGCCGGATCGATGTGCGCCACACGCTCCTCGATGCTGATGCTGGTCACGTCACCAACGGCCGTCACGCGGCCCGAGTTGCGGGCCGCCATCCACACGCGGTCCTCGCGCAGATCGATGCCGCGTGCCCTGGGCGCCGCGGAGCCCAGAGCCTTCAGGTCGGCACCGCATCCGCAGCAGAGATCCACCACGGGTTCGCCGAGGGAGAGCCGCGCAGCCTTCCAGGCAGCGCTCATGTCGTCACTCGCCTGCGCTGCGCCCTCGCGATCAGCCCAGAACCCGGCCCAGTCCGAGCGGCGGCCACGCAACGAGCGCCTGGCGACCGCCAGATCCATGGCGGCGGACACCACCTCGGCTGGCATGCGTCTTCGCCATCGCTCCACATCCGCCGGTCCGGGCGCCGGACTCGCCTCGACCTGCCGCAGCAGATCCGCCCCGGGACCCTCCAGAAGGGCCGCCAGCGCCTCGACGCGCCGCTTGGGGACCTCCGCAGTCATGCGGGAAGTCTAGGGATCGGGCGGCTACCGTTGACGCCATGGCCCGGCGCCGCGCGTCCGATCCCGCACCCTCGCTCTTCGCGACCTCGGCGGCCGATTGCGCCATGGAGGTGGTTCCGCCGGCTCCCCGCGATGCCCAGAGCGAGGCCACGGCCGCGGCCTTGCCGCCGGATGTCCACCTCGGCACCAGCAGCTGGTCCTTTCCCGGTTGGCGAGGGCTGGTGTACGCGACCACCGCACCGGCGAGATCGCTGGCCTCGGAGGGGTTGGCGGCGTACGCGCACCACGGGCTGCATCGCACCGTCGGACTGGATCGCGCCTTCTACGAGGTTCCATCCATCCAGGCGCTGCGCCAGCTGGCGACGCAGGTGCCCGCGGGCTTCAGGTTCGTGGTCAAGGCTCACCAGTCTCTCACCCGCCCCCACCTTCAGGCCGATGGCACCACGATGGGCTCCACGCTCCTGGCCTCTGGACATGGCGCATCGAACCCCCGCTTTCTCGATGCGGCGTGGGCCACGGATGCCGTGGTGCATCCCTTGCTCGAGGGGCTCGGTGCCGCATGTGGACCCATCGTGTTCCAGTTCCCCGCGATGAACCTGGGGCCACGTGAAGCGGTGGGTGACGAGGTGGCGGTGCTCGAAAGGCTCGGCCGCTTCCTGGAGCGGCTGCCCGCGGGGCCCGCCTACGCGGTGGAGTTCCGCAACGACACCTTCCTGAAGCCTCGGCATGTCGCCGCGTTCGCTGAGGTGCTCCAGTGTGCGGGCGCGGTCCCGGCGTTGGGCCTGCTGCCCACCATGCCCTCGGCGGGCGAGGCGGCCAGCGCGCTGCTTGGCGCGGGCTGGCACTGGTCGTCACGGCGTCCGCTGGTGGTGCGGTGGCTGCTCGGCCACGGCCTCGGGTATCAGGAGGCGCGTCAGCGCTTCGAGCCTTTCGACCAGGCCTCCGCACCCGATGTCCCGGCCCGCCATCAGGTGGCGGATCTGGTGGTGGCCGCGCAGGCCGCCGGTGCCGCCAGTTTCGTGATCATCAACAACAAGGCGGAGGGTTCGGCGCCACGGTCGATC
>JBILWQ010000132.1:0-5850 GCA_044369805.1 Phycisphaerales bacterium | reverse complement strand
GTTCGCGCTGGCCTTCCTGCTGCTGCGCTTCCCGCCCGTGGTGGCGGCGTTCGACCTGTTCGCTGCCGGCGTGACCCGCGTGATCTCGTTCGCCGATGCGGGCACGGCGTTCGTGTTCGGCAAGGCCGCGGATGCCACGCAGGCGTGGGGATTCATCTTCGCCGTGAAGGTGCTGCCCATCATCATCTTCTTCGCCTCACTCATGTCCGTGCTCTACCACCTGGGCATCATGCAGCGGGTGGTGGCCGCGGTGGCCTGGGTGATCCGCCGCGTCATGGCCATCACCGGAACCGAGGCGATCAGTGCCGCCGCCAACATCTTCGTGGGGCAGACCGAGGCGCCCCTCATGGTGAAGCCCTTCATCGCGGGCATGACGCGGTCGCAGACCATGTGCATCATGGTGGGCGGCTTCGCCACCATCGCCGGAAGCGTGATGGCCGCGTACATCTCCATGATCGGTGGCGACGACCCGGTCATGCGGGTGGAGGTGGCCAAGCATTTCATGACCGCCAGCGTCATGAGCGCGCCGGCGGGCATCGTGATGGCGAAGCTCATGCTTCCCGAGACCGAGTCGCCGGTCGACGAGTCGCTCGATGCGCTGCGGTCGATGCCGCGCTCGACCGTGAACGTGATGGATGCCGCCGCCGAGGGTGCCACCGATGGCCTGAAGCTGGCCCTGAACGTGGGCGCCATGCTGATCGCGTTCGTGGCGCTGCTGGCCCTGCTGAACTGGCCGCTGGCGGCGCTCAGCGAGACGGCGCCCGTGGCGGCATGGCGAGAGGCACGCGACCTGCCGGTCTTCACCTTTCAGAACATGCTCGGCTGGGTCTTCACGCCGCTGGCGTGGTGCATGGGCACTGGAGCCGACGCCCACGCCGTCGGCACGCTCATGGGCCAGCAGGTGATCGCGACCGAGTTCGTGGCCTATGTCGATCTTGCGCAGGCACAGAAGGCCGGCGCCATTTCGCCGCGCGGCGCGGCCATCGCCACCTATGCGCTCTGCGGATTCGCCAACCTGCCCTCGATCGCCATCCAGATCGGTGGGCTGGGTGCCATTGCCCCCGCGCGGCGGGGCGACTTCGCGGCACTGGGCCTGCGCGCCATGATCGCCGGAGCGCTGGCCTGCTGGATGACCGGATCGATCGCCGGTCTCTTCCTGTAGGGATTCAGGCAGGCTGGCTCAGGGGCATCTGACGCTCCCGGCCGCACTCGGGGCAGGTCCGCGCGCTGGCGCTTCGCAGGTCGTAGTCGCAGCCGGGGCAGCGGTCATCGCGGAAATCCAGCAGCGTGACCAGGCCGCACGCCGTGCATGCGTTCGACCCGGGGCGCATCGTGAACGTGGTTCGGCACCGGGCGCAGCGGGACCGGAGTTCGCGCACCGGCCTCACGAAGTCGCGCGACCCGCGCATCGCCCGTCCCATCCGGATGGCGATCGGGATGGTCAGCAGCGTGCAGACATCCAGGATCAGCACGGCGAAGACGGCGCGTCCGAAGATGGAGTCGCCCAGCCCGACGTCGAATCGCTCGCTTGCCAGCGCGGCGGTCATGGCGCCAAGCACCAGCGTGAGGCCACCACTGACATGAGGCAGCAGGGCGCTCCAGCCCTGGAATCTCAGGGGATGGAGCACGCTCCAGAGCGAGAGGGCCAGAGTGACCGCCAGACAGACCATGCCGCCGGCCGCAAGGTCGGGCGTCGGAGTCCGGATGCTCGCCGAGGCATCCAGGATGTTCGCTCCGTGGGACAGGAGCGCCAGCGTGATCCAGGCGATCGTGGTGGCCATGGCCATGGCCACACCCACGCGCGCCACGACGCGATCCATGGCGCTGACGGCAGGGAAGGTTGGGCCGATCCTCAGGGCAAGAGCGCAGATGCCCGCCAGCCCCAGCCCCAGGGCCAGCGTGAGCGCCAGCATGCCACCCGCGAATGCCATGTCGCTCCACGGTCGCGCCAGCATGAGGCCGCTGCCCGTGACGAATGCGGCCGCCGCCCCGCCCACAGAGAGACGCTCACAGAGTTGCCAGGGACCTCCGGCGGACCTGCCTCGCTCCCGGAGAGCCGGAAACGCCACCACAAACGCGCCCAACCCATACACCGACCACGCCCAGAGCAGGGCGCCTCGATCACCTCCGGGCAAGCGTCGATCCAGCCACAGGAACATGAGGAAGATCAGCAGCAGTCCCACCACCCACACGGTCCAGACCAGCTGGAGCAGCGTGGCTCGTCCGCGGTCCTCGCTGCCGCCGAAGATCATGAGCAGCGCACAGGCCACCACGGTGGCTGCGGCCGACAGGGCCAGCCGGCCGCTGATGGACCACCCGGGCACGAAGAGGACCGCCACGCCCGAAATCGCCGCGGCCGCGAGAGCGGCGAGCGTCAGCCGGATGAGCGTGCCTCGCGCCAGCATGCCGGCAGGCTAGCACCGGGCCGTCAGGTTTCCGTCGCCTTCACCGTCTCCGCATGCGACGCAAGCCGCGACCGGATCAGCGGGATCAGCGCCATGCCGGGCACCGCGGTGATCACGGAAACCGCGTAGAAGGGCGTGTAGTCCATGGACTGCACCATCCATCCGCTCGCCCAGCCGCTGAGCGTGTTGCCGATCGCCATCACGCTGGTCAGCAGGGCGTACTGCGTGGCGGTGGCGCGGCGGTCGCACACGCTCATCATGCAGGCCACGAAGCCGCAGGCCACCATGCCGCCGCACAGGCTCTCGATGGCGATGACTGGAACCAGGGCTCCAACCGGCGCGGCCTCCGCCGCCTTCACCGTCACGGTCGCGCCAAACACCTGCGCCAGCACCATGAAGCCCGCGTTGCTCGCCGCCTGCAGCACGCCGAAGATCCACAGGCACCGCCCCAGTCCCCAGCGGGCCAGCAGCCAGCCGCCCAGCATGGCTCCAGCGATGCTCAGCGTGAAGCCCATGCCCTGACGCACCCACCCGATGTGCTCCTTGGTGTAGCCCAGCCCCTGCAGCAGCAGCGGCGAGTTCATGGCTCCGGCCAGGTTGTCCGGCAGCCGGTAGAGCATCACGAAGAGGAAGAGCAGTGCCAGCCGCGCACCCCAGCCCTGCACCAGGATCTGGAAGGGCTGCACCACCGAGGCGGCGACACCGTGCGCCATGCCTTGCGCCCGCTCGGGCTCGCGGCCACCCAGGACACCCACCATGCCCAGCATGGTGGACAGGCTGAGCGATCCGATGGCGACGGCCCAGGCCCATGGTTGCCAGGCATCGATCGCCTCCAGCCGGCTCACCAGGATCAGGGTGCCGGCGCCGCCAAGCACCGAGGCGATGCGGGCTCCGGTCACGAAGACACTCGCCCCCGCGCCGAATTCGCGTGGCCTGAGAACTTCCGCGCGGTAGGCATCGCCCACGATGTCCTGCGTGGCGCCAGCCAGCACCAGTGCACCCAGGAGCGCCAGCATGCCGTGGGGCCCCAGGACTCCGTCGCGGGCGTCCATGTTCAGGGCCAGGGCGCCGAGCAGCGTCAGGCAGACCAGCTGCGAAACCAGCAGCCACGCCCGCCGCCGGCCCATCCATCGAAGCCCCGGAATTTCCAGGTGATCCGTCAGCGGTGCCCAAAGCACCTTGAACGAGTAGGGGAGCCTCGCCAGGGAAAGCCAGCCGATGTCCACCACGCTCCAGCCTGCCGCGGCCGCCCAGGTCGGCACCAGGTTGAAGGTCATCTCCAGCGGCACCCCGCCCGAGTAGCCCAGGGCCAGCAGCACCAGCATGCTTCGCTGCAGGTAGAGCGGCTGCGGCCCGTGCATCCGGGAAACTGGGAAAGGGCTGCCGCCTGCATCCATTCGCTGCACGATACCCATGCGTGGTGCCGCCATGGCAACATGCGGCCATGGAGACCGCGCACGAACCCGCACCCCAAGGCCTGATCCAGCGGCTGGGACTCGCGGCAGGTCCGATCGCGGCCGCCATGCTCGTGCTCTGGAGTCATCCCGCGGCGGCAGGGCATGGCGGTCTCGCCGCGGAGGCTTCATGGGTGCTGGGGCTCGCGGGATGGATGGCGATCTGGTGGCTCACCGAAGCGGTCCGTCTTTCCCGCACGGCGCTGCTGCCCATCGTGCTGCCGCTGGTTGGCGTTGGGGGGTTTGCCGAGGCGGTGAGGCCCTACTTCGACAGCATCATCTTCCTGTTCGCGGGCAGTTGCGTGATGGGCATGGCGCTGGATCGTCGCGGCGTGAGCGAGCGTTTCGTTCGGGTGCTGCTGGGCGTGGCCGGAAGTCATCCGGTGGCAGTCGTGGGGTCCCTGCTGCTGGCCTCGATGTGCGTCAGCGGATTCATCAGCAACATGGCCACCACCGTCATGATGCTGCCGCTGGCCCTGGCGGCGGCGGATCGGTGCACGGCCGCCCAAGGCGTCTCCCCCGAGGCGTCGCGGCGGGCGTCGTCGAACTTCGCCGCTGCGGCGCTCATGTGCGTGGCCTACGGATCCACCATCGGTGGTGCGGCAACGCTGATCGGCAGTCCGCCCAACCTGATCGCCGCGGAATGGCTCACGACGCAGGGCCAGACGCTCGACTTCGCCGCCTGGGCGCGCGTGGGAGTGCCCATCGCGATCACCGTGGCGCCCCTGACCCTGCTGCTCATGGTGTGGTGTTTGCCCATGCGCGGCGTGCGGATCGAGGCGGCGCCCCGATCGGAGATCCGGCCGTTCTCCCGGGCATCCTGGATCGCGACGGCCGTCTTCGCCCTTGCCGTGCTTGGGTGGACCACGCCGCCGCTCTGGCCAGCCGGTTGGCGCGTGCCCGGACTCACGGATGCCTCGGTGGCTGCGACGGCAGCGGTGCTTCTGCTGGTGCTTCCCGCGGGTGGACAGCATGGCGGGGCGGTGGTGCCGTGGCGGTGGACCCGCGACCTGCCGTGGGGCGTGCTGCTGCTCTTCGGCGGAGGTCTGGCGCTGAGCGACGCCATGCAACGATCCGGGTTGGCGGCGGCGATCGGTGCCTCGGTGGGCAGTTGGGGCCAGATCCATTCCACGCTCACCCTTCTTCTGTTGGTGGGCACGCTCTGTTTCGCCAGTGAACTGGCCAGCAACACGGCGCTCACCGCGGCCGCGGTGCCCGTGCTTGGCCCGCTGGCGTCCGCCCTGGGCTTGCCGGCGCGCACCCTGATCATGGCCACGGCCCTGGGCGCCAGTTACGCGTTCATGCTTCCGGTGGGGACGCCACCCAACGCGCTGGTGTACGCCACGGGCCGCGTGTCCATGCGCAGCATGATGCGGGTCGGATTCAAAGCGGACCTGATCTCAATCGCCGTGATCGCGATGTGGATCCGATGGCTGGGCTGATGCAGTCCGGCCGCTGCGGGCGATAGGCTTCCTGCATGGCGCGGGAAACCCTGACCACCGATGACCTTCTCTTCGTCGCCTTCAACAGCCGCGTGATCGCGGTGGATCGCCTCGATGGCACCGAGGTGTGGCGTTGGAAGGCGAGGGCCTCTGGGGCGGGCACCTCGGTGCCCATCCTGTTGCCCGATGGGGATCGGCTCTTCGTCTCCATCGGGGGCTACACCTGGGCTCTTGATCCGCTGGATGGACGGGTGCTCTGGCACCAGCCATTCAAGGGGGATGGCGTGGGCATTCCCTCGCTGGCCACCATGCGTGGGGTGGCTGGAAGTTCGGTCGCCGCTGCTGCCGCGGCCGCCGCGGCAGCCTCGAAGACCCAGACGGCCGGCTGATCGCCCCGGGGAAATCCGTGAATCGGCCCCGGTTCCTCGCGAGGCCGAAGTCGAGGAGCTGGAATGGGAGAACCACGGTTTTGCCGTTGTGGACAGGCAAGAACTTACGCTCTACAATACGCGACACAACTGTCGCGACTTCAAGGGCACAATTCGGTTC
>JBILWQ010000077.1:0-7512 GCA_044369805.1 Phycisphaerales bacterium | reverse complement strand
ACGCCCCGCCGATACAGTGCGGCACCCATGACGCAACGAACGCTCCTGCCGCTGCTCACCCTGTTCCTGACCGTCGCACAGGCCTGCGGGAGCGAGCTGCAGGATCAGGTCCGCAAGCTGGTGTCTGGCACCGGCCCGCGACAGGGCGTGACCAGCGTGAGCGTGCGCGACCCCTCGGGCCAGCAGGTGGTGTCCCTTCAGGCGGACGCGCCGCTCATGCCGGCGAGCAACCAGAAGCTCCTCACCACCGGCTCTGCACTGAGGGTGCTCGGTCCTGAATTCACCTTCCAGACCCGCCTGCTGCGGCGGGGCGACCGGCTGACCCTGGTGGGCGACGGCGACCCCGCCTTGGGCGACCCGGAACTTCTGGATCAGATGGACTACCTCGATGAGCAGGGGCAGTGGCACCGGGGCACCACCATCGACGGACTGGTCGATCGCTGGGCCCAGGCCGCTCGCCAGGCGGGCATGACCCGCGTGAGCGAACTGGTGATCGACGACCGTGTCTTCGACCGGAGCACGTGTCACGTGGACTGGCCGGTGGACCAGCTCAACGAGTCGTACTGCGCCGAGGTTTCCGGCGTGAACTTCCACCTGAACTGCCTGACCGTGTGGGCGGCGCCTTCGGCCCGAGGCGCGGTGGTCACCCGCACCGAGCCGGGCGGTGACTTCGTGCGGATCGAGAACCGCACCGCCGTGGCCCGGAAGAAGAAGGGATCGATCTGGATCCAGCGGGAGCCCGACGAGAATCGCTTCACCATGCGAGGCTTCCTGACCGGCAAGGGCGAATCGTCGCACAGCGTGACGGTGTGCGAGCCCGCGATGTTCTTCGGCCAGTACCTGGCCGACCGGCTGCGCAAGGCCGGCGTGGAAGTTCAATCGCTCCGCCTGGCCGCGGTCGACGATCCTCCGGCCGGTGGCGAGCCCATCGGGCCGATCATGGCGACGCCCCTGCACGTGGTGCTCAGCCGATGCAACCGTGACAGCGAGAACCTCTACGCCGAGAGCCTGCTCAAGCGCATCGGCCACGCCGTCAGCCAGCAGCCGGGCTCGTGGGAGAACGGTGGCAAGGCGGTGAGCGGCCTGGTGGTACGCCGCGTGGGCGGCGGTGGCGGAGTCGAGATCGCCGATGGTTCGGGCATGTCGCGGGAGAACCAGCTGACCACCAGCGTGCTCTCCGCCTGGATCCAGGATCTGGTGCGTGACCCGCAGCTGGCGGATCCCTTCCTGCGGAGCCTGGCCGTGGGCGGGAAGACCGGCACGGTGAAGAGGCGTTTCGGCGACATCGATCCGCGGCTGGCCACCATCCGCTGCAAGACCGGCTACATCGACGGCGTGAGCTCGCTGAGCGGCGTGGTGGAGTGCCAGAACGGTCTCCGTGTCCCCTTCAGCATCATCAGCAACGGATTCCGCGGCGACGACCTGGCCCGCGCCCGGCAGATGCAGGAGGCGATCGTGAAGGCGATCGTGACGGAGTACGCCCGGCGGCCCTCCCTGCAGCCGCCTGCGGAACGCCCTGCCCTGGGCGGCGGTTGACGAGGGATCTCGCCTTCCCTGCGGCGCCTCGGGCGGGGAGCCCCTAGCATGCGGCCATGACGCGCATGGACGTGCGTTGCGAACCGCAGGACGCGGTGCAGACGATCGTGTACCGGCTGTGGGGCCATGCGCACCTGCGTCCCCTGCAGCGTGAGGCGATCGAGGCGGACCTCTCGGGCCGGGATTCGCTGACCGTCATGGCCACCGGCGGTGGCAAGAGCCTCTGCTACCAGGCACCCGCACTGCTGGCCGCCGAACAGGGTGACCCTCGCCTGACGCTGGTGATCAGTCCACTGGTGGCGCTCATGGACGACCAGGTCGCGTCGCTGCGTGCAATGGGCGTGGAGGCCTTGGCGATGCACTCTGGCTCGGCGGAACAGGAGCGGGGCGAGCAGGAGGCGGTCTTCCACGCGGCGCGCCCCCCGCTGGTGTTCGCGGCTCCGGAGCGAGCGCTTCGGCCCAGCTTTCTCCGGGCGATGCGCGGCCGGGGCGTTCGCAGCGTGTGCATCGACGAGGCGCACTGCATCAGCCAGTGGGGGCATGATTTCCGACCGGAATACCGGCGGCTGGCGGAACTGCGAGACGCCTTCCCCAACGCGGCGATGCACGCGTTCACCGCCACGGCCACCCCTCAGGTGGGCGATGACATCGTGCGACAGCTTCGCATGCGGGATCCGCTGCGGCTCACGGGTCCCGTGCACCGGCCCAACCTGCTCATCCGGACCCGACTGCGGATCGATGGACTGGCCCAGTGCCTTGAGGCCATCCGTCGGCACCCGGGCGAGGCGGGCATCGTCTACTGCCTGAGCCGCGCGGACGCGGAACGGATGCACAAGGCCCTGGTCAGCGAGGGGGTCCGCGCGTCGCTCTACCACGCGGGCCTGGCGGCTCCGGCCCGCCGGCGCGCGCACGCCGACTTCCGGGCCGAACGCGCGGACGTGATGGTGGCCACCATCGCCTTCGGCATGGGCGTGGACCGTAGCGACGTGCGATTCGTGATCCACATGACGCTGCCACGCAGCATCGAGCATTGGGTGCAGGAGTCCGGTCGTGCGGGTCGCGACGGGCTGCCCTCGGAGGTGCTGCTGCTCCACGGCGCCGCCGACGTGGCCCGATGGGATCGGCTGATCGGGGCCCACGAGGCCGAGGCGTCCGACCTGGCGGATCGCGTGGCTTCCGAGGCGCATCGCCAGGCGCAGCGAGGCCAGGTCCAGGCCATGCGCAGTCTCGCGGCCACGCCTCGCTGCCGTCACGCCGCCATCGCAGAGCACTTCGGCCAGCCCTGGACCCAGGCGGCCTGCGGCGCGTGCGACGCCTGCCTGGGTGAATGGCAGCCCCTCGCGGATGCCACCCGCGTGGCCCGCATCGCGCTCTCGGCGGTCGCGCGACTGGAGCAGCGGTTCGGGCTTCGCCACGTGGCGGCGGTGCTGGCGGGTTCCGGCGGCCGCGCGATCCGTCAGTGGCGGCACGAGAGTCTGGGCGTCTTCGGCCTGCTGCGCCACCTGCCTCGGGCGACGATCCTGCAGGCGCTCGAGCAGTTGATCGATCAGGGCCTGCTGCAGCGGACAGCCGATGAGCACCCGACCCTTCGGCTGACGCCAGAGGCCCTGCCGGTGCTCCGCGGCGAGCGGGAGGTGACGCTGCGAACCACTCCCACGCTGGCGAGGCGATCGGCCGCCGAGGCCGCGAGCTGGGGAGACGTGGATCGCGCGCTCGCCAACCGCCTGCGTCTGCTCCGCCGCGAACTCGCCTCGGCACGAGGCATTCCTCCCTTCATGGTGTTCAGCGACGTCACGCTGCGGGCCCTGGCGAGCCGTCGACCCGCCACGCTCGAGGCGATGGCCACGATTCCGGGACTGGGCGAGCGGCGGCTGGCGGCCTACGGCGCAGCGCTGCTCGAGGCGCTGGCCGGCGAGGACTCCACGCCGTCGAGCAGTTCGAGCTCGATCGCGTCCGCCGCCGAGGCCTGACGCACCCGCACACGCTGCTGGCGGGCCAGTTCCAGCAAGGCCAGGAAGAGCCCAATGCGGTCGAGTCGCGTGCGCCCGGCGAAGACGCTCTGCAGCGTCATGCGGCGGGCTTCGCTCCGCTGCAGCCGGTCCACCAGATCATCCTGATGCAGCCCGATGGGCGTGTCGTCCCAGACCACGCTGTGCTCGCCCAGGCGGGTGAAGTCCACGGCACTGCCGATGCGCTCGAAGGCCTCGAGCAGGTCGAGCACGTGCACATCGCCCAGATCCAGGTCCGCCTCGCTCCACTCGCGCACCTCGCCCTCGGCCGAGGGTTCGGCGGTCCCGCTGGCCGGCCACCGCTGCTCGTACTCGCGCCGAAGGCGGTCCAGGCCGTCGGCCGCGCTGCGGAACCGCTGGTAGGCCAGGAGTTGCCTGACCAGGTCGCGCCGGGGATCCTCGCCGGCCTCGCTCGGTGCCAGTGGATCCACCGGATCCGCGCCCTCCTCGGGCGGCGCGAGCATGCGGCTCTTGATCTCCACCAGCGTGGCCGCCATCACGAGGAACTCGCCGGCCTGCTCCACGTCCATGTCGCGGGCGCCAGCCACGGTGTCCAGATACTGCCGGGTGATCTGCGCAATGGGAATGTCGTGGATGTCGACCTCGGCGCGGCGGATGAGAAAGAGCAGCAGGTCAAGCGGCCCCTCGAAGGAACCGAGCCGGACCTGGTAGCCGTCACCGGTGGACATGCGACCGAGCGTAGCAGGATTCCACGCCATTTCGACTATCCTCGAGGGATGACGACCTCGGCCATCGCCCACGAGGCCCGCTTCATCGCCGATGCACTGGCCGCCGAGGCGGGCGCCGTGCAGCGGCTGGCAGACCGGGTGGCTGCCGGTGGCGCCGAGGCCCGATCCTTCAGCCGGGTGATCGACCTGCTCGAGGGCTGCACGGGATCGCTCATCGTGAGCGGCATGGGCAAGTCGGGTCTGGTGGGCGCCAAGATCAGCGCCACCTTCGCGAGCCTGGGCCAGCCCAGCCTGTTCGTGCACCCCTCGGAGGCCGCCCACGGCGACCTGGGGCGGGTCCGCCGCGGAGACATGGCCTTGCTGCTGAGCTACTCGGGCGAGACCGAGGAACTCCTCTCGCTGGCGGCACTGATGCGGGCCGACGGCGTGCCTCGGATCGGGATCAGCAAGGACGACCGCAGCAGCCTGGCTGCCGCCTGCGACACGCATGTGGCGCTGGGGGACATCGAGGAGGCGTGCCCGCTGAACCTGGCGCCCACCGCCAGCACCACGGCCATGCTGGCGGTCGGCGACGCGATGGCACTGGCCCTGGCCAGGCGCCGAAACTTCCGCGCCGACGATTTCCACCGCATGCACCCCGGCGGCATGCTGGGAACGGGCCTTCGGCCAGTGCTGGAGGTGGTGCGGTTCCGCGTGGGGCGGAACCTGCCCTGCGTGGGCCTGGACGGCACGCTGGCCCAGGCGCTGCATGCGGCTGGCGATGGCCGCCGCGCCGGCGCGCTCATGGTGGTGGATGGCGAGGGCCGGCTGGCGGGACTGGTCACCGACGGCGACGTGCGGCGGCTGGTCAACACCCGAGGTGCCGCTGCCCTGGATCTTCCCCTGGGTGCATGCATGACCCGACATCCTCGCACCCTGCCCGCGGAGGCCCTGGTGCGCGATGCCGTGCGCCTGATGCGCGAGCTGCGCGTGGACGAGCTGCCCGTGGTCGATGGCGACGGCCGCCCGCTGGGCCTGCTCGACGTGCAGGACCTGGTGGCGCTGAAGGTCGTCCGGGACTGAGCCATGGAGACCTTCCTGCAGGAGCGCGATGGCGACATCCTGGTGGTGGCCGCGGATGGCGGACTGAACCGGGACACGGCCCACCAGCTGGTGGACCGCGTGGCCGCCGAGGTGCGCAACGGGGCCCGTGCGATCGTGGTCGACTGCTCCCGCCTGGAGGTGATCAGCAGCGCTGGCATCGGCGTGCTGCTCATGCTGCACAAGGCCATGAAGGCTCAGGGCGCCGAGGTGCGCCTGGCGGGACTCCGAGGCCTGGTGGTGCAGGCGCTGCGGCTGGCGCGACTCGACGGGATCTTCCAGATCTTCGCGGACGTGAGCGCCGCCAAGCTCGCTTTCCGGCCCGGATCCTGAATCTTGTGGCGCCGGAGGCGCCCACCACAATGGAATGTTGCGCGTCGCAATCGCGCAAGGTCCGCTGCGCTTATCCATTCGCGCCCGCCGTGCGCCTGGTCCGATGACCACCTCGCGCCGCATGGAACGCGGCACAACAAGGAGCCGACGCATGCTGACCAAGGAACAGATCATCGACGCCATCCAGCGCATCAACGCCGCGGCGGACCGCGACTTCCTGCAGCAGTTCGACTGGCACGCGCTGCGTCGCTACCTGGACCATCTTCAGATCACGCTGGAGCCCCGCGGCCTCGAGAGCCGCTGGAGGCGCCCCGGCGACACCGCCGCTGTCGTGTGGCGGCGGTCCGCGGCCTGACCCTCCGCGACCGCCGTCCCACGACCGACGCGCCGGGCTGTGCACGAGGCACGCACAGCCCGGTTCGCGTTTTTCGGGGACACGAACGACGCGAACTCAGCCGCCACGCTGCTTGCGGAGCAGCGCCTCGACCTTCCGCTTCAGGAGCCGCACCCGCAGCAGGCTCTTCACCCGTGTGGTCAGCTCGAGCTTGTTGACCGGCTTGGTGAGGAAGTCGTCGCAACCGCTCTCGACGGCGCGCTCGAAGTCCCCCACCTCGTTCAGTGCGGTCACCATAATCACCACGGCATCCCGCGTGGCCGGCGCGTCCTTCAGCCGTCGGCACGCCTCGAAGCCGCTCATGCGGGGCATCATCACGTCCAGCAGCACCACATCCGGATGCACTCGACCCGCCGCATCGATCGCCTCCTGGCCATCATGCGCCATCTCCAGGCGGCAGCCCAACGGCTCCAGCCACGCCTGCATCAACTCCAGATTCTGCTGGTTGTCGTCGACCAGCAGCAGCGTGGCCGAGGCCAGATCGGTCTCGGAGAGGTCGGCGTCGGAGAGCTCGAGTCGGTCGTTCATGACGGGGCCATGCTAGCGGCCGGTGGCCCGAGCAGCATCTTCGCCGCCAGCGCCACGGGATGCATCGCCTCGACACCGGTGGCCTGCGCGATCTGATCGCGGCAGCTGGTGCCCGGTGCGGCCACCACCGCATCCGGCGCCTCGCGGATGGGCGGAAACACGCTCAGTTCGCCGATGCGCAGCGAGAGCGCGTGGCGGTGCTCGGCGTAGCCGAAGCTTCCCGCGAGCCCGCAGCAGCCGCTGTCGAGGACCTGCAGTCGATCGCCGAAGATCCGCCGGAGCAGCGCCGAGCTGGTCTGCGCACCCCAGAGCGCCTTCTGGTGGCAGTGCGCATGCAGGATGACCTGATCGCGCCCCGCGGGCACCTGCGGCCGCCGCGGATGCCGATCCCAGTCGCGATCCAGGAACTCCTCAACCATGAAGGTGCGTGAGGCGAGACCTCGCAGGGCCTGGCGGTCCACACCCATGCGCAGATCGATCCAGTCATCCTTGATCGCGCTCACGCACGAGGGCTCGAGTCCGAGCACCGCCACGGCATCGTGCGCCCCTACCGCGGCCAGGAGAGCCCTCGCCGTGGCCCCCACCGTCCGGTTGGCCTCGGCCAGCATGCCCACGCTGATCATGCTCCGTCCGCAGCAACCCACCTGCGGCATGACCACGCGGTAGCCGAAGGCCTCGAGCAGTTCCACCGCCAGGCGTCCGAGCCCCGGCTGCCCGTAGTTGGAGAAGCAGTCCGGAAAGAGGATGACGGTGGGCGCGCCCGCCGGTGCCTTCGAGCCTCGCCGACGCAGCCATCGGTCGACCGCCGGGCCGTAGGTGGGGAGATGACGGTCCGGGTGGAAGCCGAGGATGCCATTGACCAGCTTCCTGACCACCGGCACGCCGAAGAGCGGATTCACCATCGGCCAGAGCCAGGAACCCAGCCTCTGGCTTCGTCGGACCC
>JBILWQ010000267.1:0-3373 GCA_044369805.1 Phycisphaerales bacterium | reverse complement strand
CCTTCTCGCGGGCGATGGCGCCCAGCGTGTTGCCGAGCAGCTTGGTGTGATCGAAGTCGATGGTGGTGACCACGCTCACCTCGGGAGTGATGACGTTGGTGCTGTCCAGGCGCCCGCCCAGGCCCACCTCGATCACCGCGATGTCCACCGCCTCGTCGGCGAAATGCTTCAGGGCGGCCGCCGTCATCACCTCGAAGAACGTCGGCTCCTCGCCCGCCTTGAGCGCGGCCTTGGCCACCTTCTTCATGAGCTCGGTGAAGGTGGGCTTGCCGACCATGCGGCCGTTGACCAGGATCCGCTCGCGCACGTCGACCAGGTGCGGGCTGGTGTACTCGCCCACCACGTAGCCGCAGGCCCTGAGCATGCTGGCGACCATGGCCACCGTGCTGCCCTTGCCCACCGTGCCGGCCACGTGCACCGTCTTGACCTGCTCGTGCGGGTTGCCCAGCTTCGCCAGGATGTTCCGCATGCGATCCAGCTTGAAGGCGTCGTCGGAGTAGCGGACGTGCCGCTGCCGCTCGATGTCGGTTCGCTCGTACAGCCAACGGAGAGCCGCGTTGTAGTTGGCCAGGTCAGGCATCTTGGCCTTGGACATCGACTTGGGCTCGGTGAGGGGACCGGTTCCGACAGCTCGCGTTGCGGCCTTCGCTCCCCCGTTCACCGACTTGCGTGCACCCTTGGACACCTTGGCAGTCTGGACCCGAGTCATAGAAGGAGGATTCTATCGATTCGGGGGGTTGGGATTCAAATCGAGTGCCTCAAGTGCCTTTCAGAACTCGGTTTGTGGAATCGGTCACGCGGCTGGCTTGGGATAGGCTCTGGTCATGCAGAACGAGGATGTCCGCAAGGCCCAGGCCGCGGAGTCATGGCGGGCGCTCCGCATCATGAGCGAGTTCGTGGACGCCACGGACGCCATGGCCAACCTGGGCCCTGCGGTCGCCGTGTTCGGCAGCGCGCGAACCCCGATCGACACCCGCTACTGGTCCATGGCCGAGGCGGTCGGCAGCGGCCTGGCGAAGGCAGGCTTTGCGGTCATCACCGGAGGCGGTCCCGGCATCATGGAAGCGGCGAACAAGGGCGCCATGGCGGCTGGCGGCAGGAGCGTGGGCCTGAACATCCTGTTGCCACGCGAGCAGAAGCCCAACCCCTATCAGACCCTCTCGCTCGACTTCCGGTACTTCTTCATCCGCAAGCTCATGTTCGTGAAGAGCTCGGTGGCCACGGTGTGCCTGCCAGGCGGCTTCGGCACGCTGGACGAGCTCTTCGAGGCGCTCACGCTCATGCAGACCCTCAAGGCCACGCCCAAGCCGCTGGTGCTCATGGGTCGCGCGTTCTGGGAGCGGATGGTGCAGTGGCTGCGCGACGGCCTGCTGGCCCAGCACGGCTACATCGATGAGATCGACCTGAACCTCATGCACATCACCGATGACCCGGAGGAATGCGTGAGCCTGATCCGTGACGTGCACCAGGGCAAGCGCACCTGGGCCCCTCACCTGCCCCGCTTCCCCGAGGACCCGGGCACCGAGCTCGGCGAAGGCACCCGACTGGGCCTGCGCCGCCGGACGGGTGAGGGCTTCGTGGCCGGCATGGAGTGAGTCGCTAGCGCCAGTCGTGCCGCGGATAGCGGCGGCGAAGCTCGTTCCGCAGGCTCGGGTAGAGCGTGGACCAGAAGTTGGCCAGGTCGCTCGTGACCTGCAGCGGCCGCATGTTCGGCCCCAGGATCTCCAGGGTGACGGGCACGCGACCGCCCGCCACCGTGGGCGTGCGATCAAGGCCGTAGAGCTGCTGGATGCGCGCCGCCCCTCGCGGCGGATGACCAGGCTCGTAGCGCAGACGGAGCGGACGGGGTCCGCCCGGCAGCGGGAGTTCCGCCGGAGCCATGCGCTCCACGAATCGGCGCTCCTCGTGATCCATGGCCTCGCGCACGGCGTCCAGACACGGCAGGTCCTCGACCTGGCTGGCCCGGTGCATGCCCGAGCAGATCTCCAGGCGGATCACCGCAAGTTCCTCGGCGGTGTAGGCGAGCAGCCCGCGATCCGGGAACCAGGCGGCCACGCAACGCACCCGCGCGATCCACTGCTCCACGGCTTCGCCCCAGCCCCGCAGCGTGACCTCCCCCGCGTCGACCCGCTCGGCCAGAAGTCGCTCCGCCTCCGCACGATCCTCGGCCTGGGGCGGCCGCGACACGCTCTCGAAGGGCACGCCCTCGAAGTTCTCCGAGGTGATGCGCTCGACGGCACGCGCCTGCGGATTCCAGGCCAGCGCGTGCGTTCGGGTGAACCCGCCTGGCACGGCCTGCTGCAGCCATGCCTGTTCCACCGGCGTGGCCATGGAGAGGATCTGCGTGGCCGGATCCGCGGGATTCTCGTCGGCCTGCAGGCAGACCAGGAAGCCCTGTCCCTGCACCACGGAGCCCCGGTCAAGCACCGCCTTGCGACGACCGCCCGCCAGCAGATGCGGACGCTGCGGATCGGGTCGCCATGCGACCGCGTCGGCGAAGCCGGTCAGGAGCGCCTGCGTGACCGCGCCGAGCGGGGCCGAGGCATCATCGCCCGGCCCGGCGGCACGCATGAGCCGCTCCGAGGCGCGGACGGCCTCGCGCGCCGCCTCCTCGTGGATCTGCACACCGCGGGGCAACGCACGACCGGCGGCCAGCCGATCCAGCACCCGCTCGCGAACGATCAGGTCGCTCGGCGGATCCATCGGATCCAGGCAGGCCATCCTGGCTGCCGCATCCGCATGACGAAGGAAGTCTCGCTCGGCGGCGATGGCCGCCCACCTGGCCGCACGCCTGACGCACCCAAGGCGCTCGGCGGCCAGCAGCATGGCGGCCACTCGCGGCGGAGCCGGAAGCCGGGCCATGGCGCGACCGTGGGGCGTCAGGGCACCCTGGGAATCGATGGCGCCCAGACGCTCCAGCAGTCCCGTCGCTCGCGCCCACGGCTCAGCGGGCGGCGGCTCGATCCACGGGAATTCGCGCACCGACCCCGAGATCACCGCCACCTGCAGGGCCACGTCGCCCAGCTCGGCACGGACGATCTCCGGATCGTCGAAGGCGGGTCGTCGCGCGTGATCCGTCTCGCTCCAGAGGCGGATGCATCGGCCCGCACTCACGCGCCCAGCACGGCCTGCAC
Organism: Phycisphaerales bacterium; assembly: GCA_044369805.1. GTDB lineage: Bacteria > Planctomycetota > Phycisphaerae > Phycisphaerales > SM1A02 > SYAC01. Next base: position 239 of record JBILWQ010000267.1, on the reverse strand, counting down.
GCTGGTCCGCAGCCGCGCGGCTGATGGGCTCCATGCGCAGCGCATCCAGCGACCGCCGGGCATCGGACCGGTGCACGCGGGCCAGGCCGCTGTCCACCACGCCGCGCACGCCGGGCACGGTGATTGAGGTCTGGGCCACGTTGGTCGCGACCACGATGCGGGGGCGTTCGGAGGACTCGAGGGCCTGATCCTGCTCGGCGGGAGGCATGGATCCGTGCAGCCGGCGAAGCTCGACGCCC
>JBILWQ010000076.1:0-7540 GCA_044369805.1 Phycisphaerales bacterium | reverse complement strand
GTACTCCTGCTCGTTCTGACCCAGCCCGCGAAGTTCGTGCAGCGCGCCCACGCTCCCATCGGCCTTGATCCACTTGAGCGTCAGGAACAGTTCCTCGCTGCGTGTCTGGCCATGGCCCTCGATGTGGCCATCGCCGTTGGCCGGCACCCCCGCGATGGTGAACGAGCATCCGCCCGTGCCCGCGGGCACGCCCGGCAGCGAGCCGTTGAAGGGAGGCACCTGCGGCTTGCCCCACGAGTCCCTCGGACTGGTCGGCGAGATCGTGCCGCTCCAGCTTCCCGTGCTGTCGCCCATCCACCAGACCTGACCCTGCGCAGGATCATCGGAGGCGTTCTCGTAGCGCTGCTCGACCACCCATTCGCGCGTCTGTCCCTGCGCACTCACGCGCCAGATCCACACCATGCCCCCATGCGTGAACTGCCACATGACCGCGGTGCGTCCACCCGCGCCGAACATGGCGGCATCACCCTTGAGCGACGTGTCCCCCACGAACCAGTTCCCGCCACCGATGTCCGGGGCTGTGCCACATCCTCCGGCCCCCAGCGCGGCCACGAGCAGGGCCAGCAGCGGCAGGCAGGGGCGGGAAAGGCCGATTCGACGCAGCCAACGGGTGTTCGGGCGGCTCATGGCCTGATTCTGCCCGAAGCATCCAGCTTGGGGGGTGCGGCGAAGTGCATGGGCCATGCATTCCCATCACCGGACCCTCCGTCGCGTCGTCGGCATGACTCTCTTCCTGCTTGGTGGCTGTGCCATGACGGGCGGTCCGGAGCCGGCCCCCGTGGTGGCGGATCCCACCACATCCACGCCGTGGCCCATGCGGGCACCACAGGCGGGTGCCACGGTGCGCGTGCTCGGCGAAGCGGAGGCCCCGGTGCTGAAGGGCGAGAACTGGTTCGCCGGCGACTTCGAGATCGAGGCGCCGCTGCCCGAGGGCTACCCGCCACCCACGCCGCCGGGTTGCGTGGAGATCAAGACCTATCCGGTGGTGCGCCGCGCCGAGATCAGCGGCGAGGGGCCGACCAGCCTGGGCATGGGCCGGGGCTTCTGGCCGCTCTTCAACCACATCAAGGATCGCGACATCGCCATGACCAGTCCTGTGGAGATGGACTATCGCGGCATGGCCGATGACAGCGGTCGCCTCACCGACCGGCAGGGCCAGTGGACCATGAGTTTCCTGTACCGAAGGACCGAGCAGGGGCCCACGGGTCAGGCCGAGCGTGGCGTGCGCGTGGTGGACCAGCCGCAGATCACGGTGATTTCCATCGGCCTCAACGGCGGCTACGGCATGAACCGCGTGAACCAGGGGCTCGACGCGCTGCGCGACACGCTGTCGAAGCAGGATCGTTGGGTGGTGGCAGGCGAACCGCGGGCCCTGAACTACAACGGCCCGGGGATTCCCATGCGTTACCGGTGGAGCGAGGTCCAGATCCCGGTGAAGCCGGCGAATGCCATGGCCAGCAGCAACGCCGGATCGACCAGGTAGTCCCACAGGTTGTCGGATTCCATCAGGCCCACGGCGTAGGCCAGCAGGGCCACGCCCACCAGCGCCGTCCATGAACCGCCGCCCCGGCGGCGCAGCATGAGGGCAGCCAGCGCGATGGCCGCAAGCAGGGCCCACGGCTCCAGACCCAGCGCATACAGGTCCCATGTCACCATGGGCACCGGCAGGAAGAGCGTGAAGTAGAGCGGAAGCGTGACCAGCAGCGTGAGCATGGCGCAGGTGTAGCGGTGCGGCCACGCGGGCAGGGCTGGGGGACGAAGCAGGAACAGCAGAAGCACGCCCAGGCTCACCACGCTCGGATCGCCCCACAGGCCGCGCAGGTGTCCGGCCAGTGAGATGCCATCCACAGGCGCAAGAAGCACCAGCAGCAATGGCAGCCACAGTTCCGCGGCACGTGGCGCGGTGGCGGCACGCCCCAGCGACAGGCGAAGCGTGCGCACCATGGCCGCCACGATCACGCCCTGCGCGAAGAGCCCGTACATGGCGGGCGCGTTCACGGGGCACCTCCACCGCCCGCGGAGCTGGCCGGTGCCTCGATCACCGGCTTCGGCGGCGGGTTCTCCAGGTAGAGCCATTCCAGGTTGAACGAGCAGAGACGAATGCCCTGCCGAAGGTGCGTGTAGGCCAGGTGGATGGTGCCCGAGCCATCCTGCGCAAGGAAGGGATAGGAGAACTCCGCGCCCGGCTCGTCGCTGCGCGAGACGATGCGAAGCGGTGTCCAGCTCTGGCCCCCGTCGAGCGAGTGGAAGAGCTGCAGGATGTCGCGTCCGGTCTCCAGCGGATTGGCCGCGAGCAGCAGCGAACCATCCTCCAGGCGGATCATGGCCACCGCCGAGTCGGGATTGGCGATGGGCAGGGCGCGCCTCTGCGGCCACGAACGGCCGCCATCCTCCGTGGCGTTGCGCTGGACGCGGCGCTGGTGGCGGCTGCCCGAACGGAGCAGTGCGACGGCATGGGTGGGATCCGTGGCGGCCACCGCCGGCTGCAGCCGGCCACCCTCGTAGCGCTGCATCCGGGCCTGCTCGAGCACGCGGCCCTCGGCCGTGATGCGCGTCCACAGGCCCCACTTCTCGATGAACTCGTGATAGCAGGGGAAGCCGATCGTGCCGTCCTCCATCATCACGGGCGGCGTGCGCACCAGCGTGCTCAGGTTGAAGAAGGGCGAGAGGATCAGTCGGTGGCCGGCGCTCCAGGTGCGGCCACCATCCTCCGACACGAGGTGGTTCACGGCACTGCCCGACCAGCCGCCATAGCTGACGCTGACCACCTGCAGGTGCACCCGGCCCGCGGTGTCCAGCCACAGAACCGGGTTGCCCAGCTTCCGGATGACCCGGTGCACGAGTTGCTGCAGGCGCTCGCGGGTCAGGGCGACCCAGTTCTCCTCCACCACGCCATCGCGAAGCCGGGCCATGTGAATCGCCACGTCGCGGGCGCCTTCGCGCGCCCCGCCGAACCACGCCACCAGAAGATCGCCATCGTGCAGCGGCAGCAGGCATGACGCGTGCGCGCTTGGCGTGGGCTGAGGCAGGTCGATCAGTCGGTACAGGGGCCTCGGAGCGGGTCGTTCGCCCGGGGTCACCGCCGGCGGGACCAGAAATCGCGCATCCGGCGGATGCGGCACGCGAAGGGCCGCCGCCACCAGGCCCGCGGCCAGCAGCAGCATGGGCAGTCGCGCGGCGGTGGGGGTCATGCGAGGGCGCTCCTGGGCACGGGGGGCGACCGTTGCCGCCGTGGGCGCACGATAGCATTTCCGCGCCGAGACCCGGTGTTGCCGCATGGATGTCGCCCTCCAGAAACTGGTCGATCGTTGGGTGGGCATGCCGATCTGTGCGGCACTGTCCGTCTGGCATGGCGTGCTGCGGCTGATCTACGGCAGGTTCCCGCCGGCGCCGCCCCAGCGCATCCTGGTCATCCTGCTGAGCGAGATGGGCAGTCTGGTGCTGGCCGAGCCCATGTTCCGCCGCCTGCGCGAGCGGCATCCGCAGGCCCGCATCCACATGATGCTGTTCGCGCGCAACCGCCAGCTGCTGGACCTGCTGCGCGTGGTCGATCCGGCATGCGTCATCACCGTGCGCGATGACTCGCTGGGCAACCTGCTGCTGGACCTGTGGAAGGCCATCCGGCAGGTGCGTGCCTGGCGCATCGATGCAGTGATCGACTGCGAGCTCTTCGCGCGCATCAGCGCCATCCTGAGCGGTCTCTCGGGCGCCAACCATCGCGTGGGCTTTCATCGGCAGACGCAGGAGGGGCTGTATCGAGGGTCGTTCCTGACTTCCGGTGTGCCGTACAACCCGTATCGGCACCTCTCGCACCAGCTGGTCTCGCTGGCCGACGGTCTGGAGAGCCTGACCACGCCTCGCGCCAAGGATGGCGGCCCCGATGCGGTCCATCAGCCTCCCGAGTTCAAGCCCGAGCCTGGCGAGGTGGAGCGCGAGGTCGCGCAGTTCCATCGCGATCATCCCGATCTGGTGGGCCGGCGCCTGGTGCTTCTCTATCCCAGTGGTGGCCTGCTGCCCATCCGGGCCTGGCCGCTGGAGCACTTCGTGGCGGTGGCGAGGGAACTTCTGGGGCAGGGCTGCGCGGTGGGTGTGATCGGCATGCCGGATGACCGGCCGCTGGCTGAGGCGCTGCGGCGGAGGTGCGGGGACCACCCGCTCTGCGTGAACCTGGCGGGGTACACGCGATCGGTTCGGCACCTGCTGTGCCTGTTTCGCCGCGCCAGCCTGCTGGTCACCAATGACGGCGGTCCGGGGCAGTTCGCGGCCATGACGCCGCTGCACACCATCGTGCTGTTTGGGCCCGAGACGCCTGCGCTCTACCGAAGCTGGAGCCCCAACGCGCACGCCTTCTTCACGCAGTTGCCGTGCTCGCCCTGCCTGACCGCGTACAACCACCGCAGTTCGCCCTGCGATGGCGACAACCAGTGCCTGAAGCGCATCCTGCCGGATCAGGTGCTCGTGAAGGCGCTGGAGATGCTCGCGAAGGCACAGCCCGCACTGCTGGAGCACACCGCGTGAGCGGTTTCGGCGGTCGGGTGGGCGGCGTGCTCCGGTGGGCGTGGGGGCAGCGGCACCGGTTCGTGCGCTTCGGCGTGGTTGGCGTGAGTGGCGTGGTCATCAACATGGCCGCCATCTGGATCTGCCAGACGCACCTTTATGCGGGAATCGCCGACGAGTCGCTGCGGCTGGCGCTTTCCATGGCCACTGGCATCGTGCTGGGCATGACCAACAACTTCCACTGGAACCGGACCTGGACCTGGAAGGACCGGTCGCGGGCGCAGGAGCTGCCGCTGCTGCACCAGTACGGCCAGTATGCGGCGGCGAACTGGGTGGGCATTTTGCTGCAGTACACCTTCACGTACACGCTGAAGGCGCACATGCCCCTGCTGCTGGCCAATGCCGTCAGCATCGGCTTCGCGTGCGTGGTGAACTTCGCGCTGAACGATCTCTGGACCTATCGGCACGTGCGCACCGAGGGCGTGGACCCCGAGGAAACCCAGCTGCACCACGCCCGCGTGGTGGTGCCGCTGGTGATCAGTGGCATCATCCTGGCCCTGTGCACGTACCTGCATGGACTGGGCGCCCTGCAGATCCTGCGCAACGGTGACGAGCTGGTGTACATGCAGATCACCCGGGCCACCGCCGAGGCGGGTCACTGGCTGCCGCTGCAGAGCCAGATGGAGGACATGCGGAACACCAAGCCGCCGCTGCTGTTCTGGCAGGGGCTGCTCAGCACGGACTGGGGCGCCTGGTGGAGTCCGGTGGCCCTGCGGTGGCCGAGCGTGGTGTGGACCATGCTCACGGCCCTGGCCACGGGGCTGGTCACCTGGAAAGTCTCCGGCTGGAACGCCTTCCGCGGCGCGCTGGCGTCGCTCTTCTACCTGGCCTTCTTCAGCACCTACCGGTACGGCCGGCCGTTCCTCACCAATGCGCCAGAGACCTTCTGGGTGTCGAGCGTGTTCCTGGCCATGCTCTGGTGGCAGCCCAAGTCCTTCAGCAGCCGGGCCCTCTTTCCCACGCTGATCGGCGTGCTGGCGGGCATGGCGCTCCTGACGAAGAGCTTCGCGCAGCTGCTGCCCATGGGCGCGGGTCTGGCGGTGTGGCACCTGATGGAGCGGCGATGGAATGTGGTGGCGTTCGTGCGGCAGGCGGTGCCGGGACTGGTGTGGGTGGCGGTGCTGGCGCTGGGCATGTTCAGCCTGTGGTTCGTGCTGGATCCCGATCCCGCCGCGGTGTGGCGGGAGTTCGTCATGGGCGAGAACGTTGGCAAGATGGGTTCAGGAGGCGTGGGGGCCTGGCTGGTTGGACTGCTGTGGGGTGGCAGCAGCGTCTGGACGCTGGGCGGAAGCTGGCTGGTGAATGCCGGCCTGCTGGCGTTCCCGCTGTTTGGCGTGAGCGTGGAGTGCTGGAAGCATCGCCGATCGCTCACGGCGCAGGAGCGCCTGCTGTGGGCGTGGGTGCTGGTGTTCTTCGTGGTGTTCTGCCTGCCGAGCCAGCGGAGTGGGCGCTACCTGCTCGAGACCATGCCGGCGGTGGCGGCGCTCATGGCGCTGCGGTGGCACCACGTGGGTCGGAACGCGTTCATGCTCACGCACGCGGCGGCGGTGATCGTGGCGGCATGCACCGCGTGGGTCTCGCTGCAGCTGTGCCTGGACATCGGCTTCGGGGCACTCGAGTGGTGGCACTGGCTGCTGTGCATCAGCGTGATCATCGCGGGCGTGTTCGGCCTGGTCTCGCGCGGCTGGACGGTGCTGCTCGCCGCGCCGGTGTCGCTGGGCGTGTTCCTGTGCATCAGCAGCTTCCTGGCGGTGTTCAATGCGCCGCTGGGCACCTTCGACGCCGCAGCCGTGCGGGCCGCGAAGGGGCGCACGGTGTGGGTGCCGGAGAACTTCCGCAGCACCGCGGAGCTGGAGAGGTTCCTGCTGCCCGGGGCGCGGGTGCGAGGCTTCCCCGAGCAGGGCCAGCCGCCCCAGGGCGAGGTGCGGCCCGGTGATCTCATGGTGAAGTCGCTGGGCCTGGATGCGGCCGAGCCGGCCGGTGCCATCGGCAGCCACATCGCCATCACCAGCCGCCACACCGGCGAGCAGATCTGGCGCATGGCCACGGGCGAGGTGCAGCGACACCTGTTCCGCCGCGAGTGGCTGGTGCCGGTGCAGCCCGTGCCGTGAACAGGCTGGGGCCCGGTAGGCTTCGCTTCCCATGAGGAATGTCCTGGCCATCGACATCGGGGGCACGCACGTGAAGATCCGCGTGCCCGGCGACCCGCAGAAGCGGGAATTCGACAGCGGACCCACGCTCACCCCGCAGCAGATGGTGGCGGGGGTGAAGAGGCTCTGCACCGGGTGGAAGGTGGATGCCGTCAGCATCGGCCTTCCGGCTCCCATTCGCAACGATCGGCCGCTGAAGAACCCGGTCAATCTGGGGCCGGGCTGGGTGGACTTCGACTACGACCACGACTTCGGCGTTCCGGTGAAGCTGATCAACGATGCCGCCATGCAGGCGGTGGGCAGCTACAACGGCGGTCGCATGCTCTTCCTGGGTCTGGGCACGGGGCTGGGGTCCTGCCTGATCGTGGATCACCACGTGGTGCCCACGGAACTGGCCCACATGCCCTACCGCAAGGACCGCTCCTTCGAGGACTACGTGGGGCTGCGAGGCCTGAAGCGCATGGGCAAGAAGCGGTGGCGCGGGCACGTGGAGCGCGTGTGCGGCATCCTGTTCGATGCGCTGCTGCCCGACGAGATCGTGATCGGCGGCGGCAACGTGAGGAACCTGAAGTCCATGCCGCCGCACTGCCGCGCGGGCGACAACGCCAACGCCTTCGAGGGCGGCTTCCGCCTGTGGGCGAAGGAATGGGCCGACGCGGTGCCGGTGTACGACGACGGGAAGTGAGCCGCGTCAGGTGTCGGACGGCTCGGATTGGCGCCGCTCGAGAATCTCCTTCACGACCAGCAGGTACTGCAGCGAGTCGAGATCCTTGGGCCGGCCCAGGGTTCGCTTGATCACGATGAGATCGTCGAGTCCGATCACTCGGACGGTC
>JBILWQ010000075.1:0-7625 GCA_044369805.1 Phycisphaerales bacterium | reverse complement strand
CGCAGGTGGACGGCACCGTCGCGTGGCACTGGCCCGGGGCCTGGTGGCCTGGCTGGCCCGCGATCTCACGGCCATGAGCTTCCCCGAGATCGCCCGCGGTCTGGGACGCACGGCCCACTCGGCCGTGCATGGTGCGTGGTCGCGCGTGCAGGGACTGCTGGATGCCGATGCCCGCGTGGACGCGGGGCCCGCAGGCCCCGTGGCAGCGAGGGAACTGGTGGCGCGGCTTCGCCACACACTCCGCGCATCCGGGCGGCACTGAGGCCTTCGCTACACTTCGCGCATGCTCCCGCTGCGCGCGTGCCTCGTGTCCTTCCTGCTGGTCCTGGCGACCTCGGGCCAGGCGCAGGCGCAGCGATTCGACCCCACCGAGGCGGCCATCCTGGCGCTACGTCAGGCAGTCACGTACCAGCCCAGCGGTGTACAGCATCCGCGACTGGTGGCACTGCGCGCGCTCAAGGATCCCACGCTTGCACCCGTGTTCGAGGGACTGCTGGAGAGCCCGGAGGCACCGCTCCGCATCGATGGCTTCCTGGGACTCTCCGAACTGGATTCGGAGCGCGGCGCCGACCCCGAGCGGCTCCGAAAACTGGGCGATCCGGCCTTGCGGACCGTCGTCATCACCGAATGCCTGGGACTGTCCCTGCTCAGGCCCGAGGGCATCCGCACCATGCTGGCGTGGGATGACTTGACACCCTACGACCGGACACTGCTGGTCGCCGAACTGCACCGGCTGGGTGAGCCCTGGGAACTGGAGATGCTCCGCGACGCCCCCTCGACCACCATGGCCGATGTGCAGGGGCTGGCGGCACTGCTGGCGCTTCAGAAGGGTGACGAGGCGGGTTGGAAGACCTTCGTCACCCGGCTGGGCGAGGCCTCCGAGCCCGATCGGCTGGACCTGGTCGCTCGGTTGGCGGACGCATCGCGGCACTACGGATTCACGGCGGCCACCGGACCCCTGCTGGATCTCACCCGTCAGAGCAGGGAGCGGGACCGCATCGCGGCCATCGCGGCGGCCCTGCGGCTGGTCCCGAGTTCGGGGCGAGCGGCGCTGCTCGAACTGGCTCGAGCCGATCGCTCCACCCGCAACCTGGTGCAGTGCGGACTGCTAATGCTGGCCGCCGATGCGGCGATGCAGCCCGAGGATTTCGAGGCCATCCGCAACGGCGAGGGCCTGCCGGATGACATCGCCGAGGCGGGCAGCCGACTGCTGACCAAGGGTTCGGATCCCTCGCAGGCGCTCGCCTCGCTCATGACCTCGGTCAACCGTCAGGTCTCCGAGTGGGCGGTCCGGCAGGCCGGGAAGCTCGAGGGCGACGCGCGCTCCCGCGTGCTGCTGCAGGCGATCGACCGGCTGGACACCATCGATCAGCCCTCGATGCACGACAAGCTGATCGCGGCGATCGCCGCCAACCAGCTGCTGGGCAGCGAACCGGCGGAACTGCTCACCCGCGCCACGCGCGAGGGCGGCAAGCCCGAGATTCCCGAGGCGATCATCGCGGCCATGTGCGACGCGAACACGCCGGAGTCCGCGGCCTTCGCCCGCATGGTGCGCGGCAAGCTCTCGCAGCGCGGAGAGAGCATGGCCCTGGTCACGCTGGCGAAGGCCAGCACCACGCTCAACGCGAACGAGCTGCAGGCCCTCGGACGCGTCGCCGGTGGCGGTGGCCGCGTCGATGAACCGATCGCCATGCAGGCCGCATGGCTCTACCTGCGCCACGCCAACCGACTCGCCCAGGCCACGCCGCGCCTCAAGCCCCGCTGATCCCAATGATTCCCCTGCACCAGCCCGCCCTCGAGCCCGTCGACTTCGACGCCGTGGTCGCCTCGCTCCGCTCCGGCCGGCTCACCATGGGGCCGGACCTGGCCGCCTTCGAGCAGGGCATGGCGGAGCGCACGCGGCGCACGCACGGCATCGGCGTCTGCAGCGGCTCCATGGCCCTGGAGATCGCGTTGCGGGCGCTGGGCATCGGTGCCGGCGACGAGGTGCTCGTCAGCGCCTTCGGCTACTCGGCGAACGTGAATGCCGTGCTCCACGTGGGTGCCAGGCCCGTGTTCGTGGATGCCGACCCCACGACGCTCAACATGGACCATCGCCTGGCCGACCGGGCCTTCACGCCTCGCACGCGGGCCATGCTGGTCGCGGAGACGTTCGGGAACCCCGGCGGCATGCCCGAACTCATCGCGCTCTGCTCGCGGCTCGAGATTCCCATGCTCGAGAACGCGACCGAGGCGCTGGGCACCACCATGGGCCAGGAGAACGCCGGACGCTTCGGGCGCCTGGCATGCTTCGGGTTCTTCGCGAACCGGCCCATCACCACCGGCGAGGGCGGCATGATCGTCACCCACGACGATCACCTGGCGGCGGCCTGCCGCGCGATGCGTCATCAGGGCCGCACGGACCGACTCAGCTTCCCGCACCAGCCCAGCGAGCTGGGCACGCGGCTGCAGCACACCTACGACGGCTGGGACGCTCGCATGCCGGAGATGAACGCGGCGCTGGGCCTGAGCCAGCTGCATCGCCTCGATGCCAGCATGGAGCGCCGCCGGGCCGTCGCCGACGGCTACGTGCGCCGACTGGCCGCGGAGCCCGACATCATCCTGCCGAGCCTGCCCCCCGGGGCGGTCATGAGCTGGAGCAGCTTCGTGGTCCGTCTCTCCGACCGCTTCACCCAGACCGATCGGGACGCCGTCGTGGATGGGCTGCACCGCCTCGACATCGGCGCCGCCGACTGGTGGCCCTGCGCCGCGCTGCTGCCCCACGTGCGACTGGCGGTCGGCCATCAGCCCGGCGACTTCCCCGTGGCCGAGCGGATCGCCGAGCGGACGATCGCCCTTCCCTTCCATGAGAGGCTCACCGATGCGGAGCAGGACGAGGTGGTGGACTCGCTGCGGCTGCTCATGAGCCGCGTGGGTGCGGCGCGCTAGCGCCCCGCGAGGCGTCGGAGCAGGATCGCCAGCATCGCGGCGCGCTCGGGCAGGCTCTCGGGCCACATGAACTCGTCCGTGCGGTGCAGATGGCCGCCGCGCACGCCGAGCCCATCCAGCGTGGGCGGTCCCGCCTGCTGGATCAGGTTCGCGTCGCTCACGCCACCCGTCGAACCCAGGCCCACGCGGAACCCAAGGTCGCACGCGATCTCGCCTGCCGCCTCGCCCATGGCCCGCACCGCCTCGGTGCACGGCTTGGCGGGCCTGTTGAGCGTCAGGTGCACCCGCAGGCGAGGCACATCGTGCTCGCCACCGCGTGCCGCGGAGGAGATGGCCTCCGAGAGCGATCGCCCGTCGGCTGCGGTTCGGAATCGCAGGTTGCCCCAGGCGCGGGCATGGTCCGGGACGATGTTCGTGGCCGCGCCACCCTGCAGCGGTCCCACGTTCACCACCCGCCCCTGATCCGGATCGCTCAGGCCGCACACATGAGTCACGGCGGCCGCCAGCGATTGCACGGCACTCACCCCCTGAGCGAAGTCGCGACCGGCATGCGCGGCGCGCCCGAAGGCCTCGATCATGAACTGGCCACTGCCTCCTCGCTCGCCCACAAGGTCGCCCGATGCCATGGCCGGCTCCACCACGAACGCCATGTCATGTTCGCAGGCCACCTCGGCGATCGTGCGGGCACTGCCGAAACTGCCACTCTCCTCATCCGGCACCAGCAGCACCGTCCACGCCACGCCCAGCCGCTGCGCCTCCAGTGCCTCGATCGCGGCGCACATGACCTCGAGGCCGCCCTTCATGTCCGCGGCCCCTGGACCGGTCAGGGCGCCGTCACCACGCGGCTCAAGCGACCGAAACGGGCCTTCCGGATCGTGCACCGTGTCGAGGTGACCGCAGAGGAGCATGCGGGGGCCCGATCTCGCCTGCCGCGGACGGATGACCAGCACGGGAGCGCTCGTCAAGGGCATCGGACGAGGATCGATCCATGCCGGACGCATCTCGACAGGTCTGGAATCCACGGCCGCATCGAGTGCTCCGAGCCTGGCGACCAGCAGCCGCTGCATGGCCTGGAGCCCCGGTCCGTGACCGAACCCGGTGGGCGTGGCGACCATCTCGCGCAACCGTGCCAGCATGCTGTCCCTGTCCGCATGCAGCCGGTCGCGAAGCGCCGCGTCGGAGGCATCGAGCGCCATCAGCCGGCCTCCCGGGCCAGTTGCGGCGAAAGCACCGCATCGGCGACGAACTCCGCAGGACCGGTCATCACCACCTCGTGGCCCGGGCCGGGCCATTCGATCCCGAGCTCGCCGCCAGGAAGCGCAAGCCGCATCGGGGATCGCGCCACACCCCTGAGCACGGCCGAGACCGCCACGGCGCTTGCACCCGTGCCGCATGCCTGCGTCGCGCCGCTGCCCCGCTCCCATGTGCGCATGCGCACCTCGCAGGGTCCGAGGACCTGGGCCACGTGCACGTTGATCCGCTGCGGAAACCACGGATGACACTCCACGAAGGGCCCCACCCGGTCCAACGGCACCGCCTCCAACCGGCGGCACCACAGCACGGCATGCGGGTTCCCCATGCTCACCAGCGTCAGGCCGCCCTCCAGGCCACTGCGGCCGGTCCACTCATCCGCATCGTGATCGCCCCAGAATCCCGAGGGCAGCGGCCACGCGACGGCTTTCGCCTGCGGGGCCAGCCCCGGCAGCACCGCGGGGATCGACTGACAGGCCAGCTCTGGCACCCCCATGCCCACCGTCGCGACGAAACCTCCAGTTTCCGTACGTCGCCAGCCCACCTGCAGCGTGCCGCGGCCCGTCTGCACCCGCAGCGGATTGGCCGTCGAGATGCCGCGGTCCACCGCCAGACGCGCAACGCAGCGGATGCCGTTGCCGCACATCTGGGCCTCGCTGCCATCCGCGTTGAAGATGCGCATGCGCACATGGGCATCGGCGGCATCCGCCGGACCCACCAGGATCAGTCCATCGCTCCCGAGACCACGATGCCGGTCACTGACCGCCCGCGCCAAACGGACCGGATCGATCACCCGCTCGTGACGGAGGTCCACGTAGACGTAGTCGTTGCCCAGGCCGTGCATCTTGGTGACCTGCACGCTCAGCCCCCCCGCTCCGGCCTGGGGATGCTGCCCAGGTCCACCACCACCGGACCGTGCCGGTAGAAGTCCACGTTCATCTCGCCCCGCTTCAGGAAGGTGAAGACCAGGCAGTTGGCCCGCGTGCTGTTGGCGTAGGTGAAATCGCCGATGTGCGGTCCCGCGTAGCGCTCGTTGTCGTAGTTCTGGCAGTGCAGATGGAAGTGGAAGAGACCCGTGTAGCCCTGGTCGAACATCGACTGCGGCGCCTCGAAACGCAGGTCATTGCCCTTCTGGCGCGGGATGCACTCCTCGAGGGTGGGCTTGCCGTCGGCACCGACCACGATCACGCCCCCGTATTCCGTGGTCCGATCATGCAGGTCGCGGTCGCCGAGATCGAAGAGCCGCGCCCGCACCGAGGGATCCTCGAGCAGGTCCATGGCCAGCACCATGGCCACCAGGTCGCCCCATCGAAGCTTGCCCTTCTGGGCATAGAGCGTCTCGCTGAAGTCGCCGCCATAGCCATCGAGCGTGGCCGTGGCGATGCGGCTGCCGTTGGCCTCGCGGCGGGACGACACTCTCGCGTACAGGTCCTCGTTGCTGCACTGCAGCAGTTCGGGCCGATGCCGAAACGCCGCGACCGCCACGGGCAGTTCGCGGATCTCGAGCGATCGCCGCGTGGATTCGGGCAACTTGGCCGTGGCCTCGCGGGCCTGCTGCCAGAACACGGCGTTGGACGTGGACAGCAGCGCCTGCAGCCACAGGATCTCCTCGCGCGTGACCGGCACGATGCCCAAATCCGAAGCGCACTTGCGGAGATCCCGAAGCAGGTCATCATCGGGCTTCACCGAAGCGTCCGCCAGGATCGCCACCAGCCGGTCGCGCTGGCCCTGCTTCTGCAGCAGCTCCCAGCAACGAAGGCGAAGGTTGCGCTCCCGGGAGGGATCCGCCGACACCAGCAATGCCGCCAGCACGTCGGTGAGTCGATCCGCCCCGTGCAGGCTGCTCAGGGCGATCCGCTCGGGCCGGTCCTCGTCCTTCTCCACCCAGCCCGGCATGGGCGCCGCCCAGGCCCGGACCAGCGTGGGCGTCATGTCCTTCCAGCCCTCCTTGGCGATGCGCTCGCAGAGCCACGTGCGCCACGCCAGCATCTGCATCTTGGGCAGGTTGATCGCGATGACCTCCTTGAGAGCCTTCGGGTCCAGCTTCTCCAGCCTTGCAAAGGCCATCTCGCGGATCGGCTGCGTGTACCCCGGCTGAAGCATGATGCGGCGCAGTTGCTTCACGTACTCCGGCGTGGGAGCGGCATCGAGCGCAAGCATGGCCTGCTCCTGCGCCGCGGGCATGGCCTCGGTGTTGGCGAGCACCCGCATCGGATCACCCTTGGGACCTCCGCCGCCGCAGGCGATCGCCAGCAGGCAGAACGCAATCCAGGCGATGCCACCGACCGACCTCATGGGTCCAGTCTAACCCCGGCCGCGCGCGAACCTGTCTCAGGCGTTCTCGCCGCCCGCCGCCGGACGGATCTGCCCAGCGATGGGGTTGCCGTTCTTCTCGGCCGCCATGATCTGCTCGGCCACCTCGCGGCGGTGCACCTTCACCTCGCGCGGGAACTCGAAGGCAAGCCGGACGGCGATGCGCACGATGCCCAGCGGCGCCGCAGGGTCGCCGATGATGACTTCCTCGCCGTCGCGTCGGGTGATGACCAGCATGGGTGGACCTCCTGCCCGGATCGGTCCGCCGCGGTGCTCCAAGCCTCCGCGATTCCGTGCCGACCGATCCGTGGGTCGCCGCCGACCCTGAACCCAGGAGAGTACACGGGCGACCACCTCGACCCAACCCCTGTTTTTGGCTCGATTTGTGCCATGAAAATGCCCCCGCAGCGGCGTCCCGCTGCGGGGGCATCGACGGATGGAGGGCCGAAGCCTTCCAGAGTGCTCGCCGCCTTCCATGGCGGTCGCTCACCCTCCGAGCAAACGGGCCGTCCATGGCCCGTGCGTCCTTCGCGGGCGTCCGGACTGACGGGCCTTCCATGGCCGGCCGAGTCATCGGACGCTCGCCTACGACCTGCCGGCGGCCGTCCTTGGCCGAGGGCAGGTCTTCGCTGGCACCACCGCATCCAGCGGTGGGGTCGGAAGCTCTTGTCGAGGGGCTCACCCGGCGTTGCGTTGCCGGAGCGCCTCGCGAGCCTGTCGCCACACGTCGGCGGCGGCAGGCTCCATGCGTTCACGTTCTCCCTTCCACTGGTCGGTGGAGCAGAGTTCCAGGTGATCGCGAACCCCCAGGATCACCACGTTGCCCGAGAGCCCGAATCTCTGAAGCATGCGGTCCGGGATGCGGATGCGGCCGGCCTTGTCCAGCGGCGTCCGTGCCGACTGGCTGAAGAGCAGCCGCTCGAACTTCTGGACCGAGTCGTCTCCCACCAGGGATCCGCCGAGCGCCTTCGCCAGTTCGGAGAAGGTCTGCTCCGGCCAGAGCCAGAGGAAGCCGTTGGGACCCGGCGCGGCCACGAAGACCGCGTCCTCGCCATCGCGCGGAAGGCATGCCCGCAACTCCGAAGGCACCGCCAGGCGCTGCTTCGCGTCGAGGGCATGTTCGAACTCGCCGA
>JBILWQ010000115.1:0-6468 GCA_044369805.1 Phycisphaerales bacterium | reverse complement strand
GCCTGCCAGGACGGTGCCGAGATCCGTGCTGGCCCAGGCGTTTCCAGCCACCATGTAGACCTGCGCGCTGGTCCAGGTCAGGCCCGCGCTGGCAGAGGTGGCAACTCCGAGCATGCCGCCGAAGAGGAGGGTTCCAGCCGCGGCCTTTGAATTGATCTGACGCATGATGACTCCAGGGAAGGGAAGCAGGAAGGGAAGGGAAGGCCTGAGGGTCGAGGGAGGCATGTGAGCAGGTGCCACACCGGATCGTCAGCGACGGAACCGATGCATCCAAACCCGCACGCAACCCGCGGCAGGTGACCGAGATGTGCAGACGGGAACAACTCAAGGCACTCGGAGGGAAACCGAATCCGTGGGCAACATAACCCGGATCGCCCACGGGTCAAGAAATCCGAGTGTCAAGGTTGGATAATGTCTTGGTAGAGCCTCGGCCTGCGTCCCAGACACCCCTCGCCGAGGAAGCTATGTCAGGCGGCCGCCCGGCCAAGCCCTCTTTCTGGCCCTCCTCTGGGCCACATCAAGCCGCAAACCCGCGCACGAATCTTCCCATCGCCATCAGCGGGAAGTACAGCCGATAAAGGTGGTACCGCAGGTAGAACACCTTCGGGAAGCCGGTGCCGGTGAACTCGGTCTCGCACCACGAGCCTGCGGGGTCGCCATCGGGGTTCTTCAGCGGGTCGGCGGCGTCGGCGGCGGTCAACTGCGTGGCCGCGAGCCAGTCGATCGCGCGCTTCAGGTCGGGGTCACTCGCTCCGTAGATCTCCTGCAGGATCATGGCCGCCCACGCGGTCTGGCTGGCCGTGCTTGGGCCCTTGCCCTTCAGGCTCGGGTCCTCGTAGCTGTTGGCGCTCTCGCCAAAGCTGCCATCGGCCTTCTGCACGTTCTTCACCCACGCGCCGGCACGCCTGATCCAGGCCGCATCGCGCGGCACGCCGCAGCGGATCGGACCGATCACCGCCTGCCAGGTGCCGTAGATGTAGTTCACGCCCCAGCGGCCGAAGAAGCAGCCCTCGGGCTCCTGCTTCGACTCGATGTACTGCACCGCGCGACGGATCGCGGGGTGATCGGTGCGAAGCCCATGCCATGACAGGCATTCGAGCACGCGGCCCGTGATGTCGGGGCAGCTGGGGTCCTGGATCG
Source organism: Phycisphaerales bacterium (assembly GCA_044369805.1). Taxonomy (GTDB): domain Bacteria; phylum Planctomycetota; class Phycisphaerae; order Phycisphaerales; family SM1A02; genus SYAC01. The sequence continues at coordinate 5,328 of JBILWQ010000115.1, read as the reverse complement.
CGTTGTGGTCGGCGAACGGGACGTACTCGTACACCTGGCGGTGCTTCGTGCGGTCGAAGGCCGCCCAGCCGCCGTCGTCGTTCTGCATGGCGAGCGTCCACCGCACGCCGCGCTCGGCCGCGGCGATGTTGGCGGGGCCGCCGATGCGGCGAAGGGCCATGGCCACCATCGCGGTGTCGTCCACGTCGGGGTACCACGCGTTCGCGTACTCGAAGAACCAGCCGCCGGGCTCGGTGCCTGGCGCCACGTTCACGGTCCAGTCGCCCCGGTGGCGCACCTCGCGACCACGCAGCCAGTCACCGGCCGCCTCGGCCATGGGGCCAGCGCATACAGCGCGATGCCCGTGTCCCACACCGGACTGAAGCAGGGCTGCAGGCGGATTCGCCCATCCTGCTCGATCATGAACTCGTCCAGCTCGCGTTCCGCGCGCTGCACCATGGGGTCGTGGCGGGGCATGCCCAGCGCCTGCATGACCACCTGGATGTAGACCATGGGCGGAAAGATGGCGCCCAGACCGCTGGTGGGCGCCGGGAGATCCTGGCCCATGCGGGTCGCGCTCCACTGGAACGCCCGCTCGATCGCCCGCCGGCGCCACCGGGTGCCGAACGCGTCGTGCACGCGCTTGAGCAGCCAGTCCAGGGTGCCGAAGAAGCCCCGCCAGAACGCGGGCACGTCGCTCCGCATCTTCAGTCGATGCCGCGCCCACTGATCCACGAACAGCTCGTCGATGCCCTGCGCCGGACCCAGCCGCCGCGTGGGACGCAGCACCGTGACGATGGCCAGGGGCAGCAGCATGGTGCGGCTCCAGGCGCTCATCTTGTCCATGTGGAAGTAGAACCACCGCGGCATCCACACCATCTCGGGCGGAATGGCCGGCACCGCGTTCCAGCTGATCTGACCCAGGCAGGCCAGGTAGAAGTTGGTGAAGCTGTTGCAGCGCTCGGCGCCGCCCATGCTGCGGATGACCTGCCGGGCCCGGGCCATGTGCAACGCGTCCGGCGAATCCCCCGCCAGCTTCAGGCAGAAGTAGCCCTTCACCGTGGCGCTCAGGTCCACGCCGCTGCCGGGGTACTGACCCCAGCCGCCGTCGGGCCGCTGCTGGCTCCGGAGCTGCGCCACGATGCGGTCGAGCGTGTCCGCCGGGCGACCATCGACCAGCGGCTCGCGCTCCTGCCGCAGGATCCACTTCATGAGCAGGTATTCGCTTTGCAGGATGCTGTCGCCCTCCAGCTCGGCGCACCAGTGACCATCCTTCCGCTGCAGACTGCCCAGAGCACGCAGCGCGGCGTCCTTCGCCTGCCTGATGCGATCCAGGGAACTGACATCCGCTGCGCTGGTGAGAAGGCTCATGGCGGGTCGGCGAGTATAGGGCCCGAAGGCCGTTTTCCCGCTATGCCAGCGAATCCGGCCGCACCCACCGGCCGCTTCGGGCGCTGGCCATCGCCGCCTCGAGCACGCACTGCGTGCGGAAGGCGTCCTCGAAATCCGGCAGTGGCAGCAGCGGCCTCTCGCCGGCGATCGCCCGCACGATGTCCGCCGCCATGCTGATGAAGCCATGCTCGTAGCCGATCAGGTGCGCCGCGGGCCAGTACGCGCCCACCCAGGGGTGCGAGGCATCGGTGCACATGATGCGGCTCCAGCCCCGCTCGCGCACCGGCAGCGTGTGGTCCCACCACTCGAGCTCGTTCATGCGCTCGAAGTCGAATCGCACGCTGCCCCTGGTGCCGTTGAGTTCCACGCAATTGGCATTCTGGTTGCCCGTGGCCACGCGCGAGGCCTCGAAGCTGGCGGTGGCGCCATTGGCCAGCCGCGCCAGGAAGAGCATCGCGTCATCCACCGTGCTGGCCTGCCGACCGCGCGGGGAGCGGCGGCGGCCCACGAAGGTGGCCTCGATCGCCCCGCACACCTCGTCGATCTCCAGGCCCGTGGTGAACCGGACCAGGTCGATCAGGTGGGCGTTCAGATCGCCATGCGCCCCGCTGCCCGCAAGCTTCGCGTCGAAGCGCCAGGCCATGGGGGTGCCGGCTCCGCCCCAGTCCTGCAGGTAGCGGGCCCGCACCTGGCGGATCTCGCCCAGCCGGCCCTCTCGCACCAGTTGTCGCATGAGCCCCACGGCGGGGCAGCGGCGGTAGTTGAACCACACGAAGGTGCGTCCCTTCGCCTTCCGAGCCGCCTCGCGCATCGCGCGGGCATCGTCCAGCGTGCCGGCCAACGGCTTCTCGCAGGCGACATGCCTGCCGGCCTGCAGCGCCGCGATGGCCACCGGTGCGTGCAGGTGGTTCGGCGTGAGCACGTCCACCAGATCGACGGCGGGATCACGCAGCAGCGACCTCCAGTCGGCCATGACTCGCTCCACCTGCCAGCGATCCGCGAATTCCCGGGCGACAGCCTGACGGCGTCCGGCCACCGCCCGCAGCACCGGCCGCCGACCCAGCTCGAAGAAGCATGGCGCCTGCCGCCACGCGTTCGCGTGGGCGCGGCCCATGAAGCCGGTACCCACCAGGGCGATTCCAACACCGCCTGCTCGCGATCCAGTGCGTCTGGCCATGGGAATCCTCGAGGCGCCAGGACCCGCGCTCACGCGGCGCGACGGAACCGGACCTCTTTCCTATCCTACGGGCCACTCTCAGGAGACCCCGCATGTCCACCGCGTCGCAGCGACTTGACCGCATCGAATCCCAGCTCGCCTCCCTCCAGCGCAGCCGTGCCCGCTGGCGCATGGCATCGCTCGCGCTTCTCTCGCTCGGTGCCGCGTCGGTGCTGGCCGGCCTGGTCGCTCGGCCCGAGGCCGAGACCGTGCGGGCCTCGCGCCTGGAGATCGTCGACGCGGATGGCAAGGTCACCGCACTGCTGACCTCGAACGAATTCGGCGGCCAGATGGACCTCTGGGCCGCCGGTGGCGCCAACGTGATCCGCATGGGAGCCGCCGAATCGGGTGGTGACCTGAACATGTGGAACACCGCGGGCCAACCCGTGGCGGGGCTCTACGCCAGCTCGGGCGGCGGACGCATGGAGGTTTCCCGCGGCAACGGCGAACTGGCCGCCTACCTCGAGGCCACCGCCGACGGCAGCGACCTGGCCATGAGCCGCGCCGGCAGCGAGCAGGCTGCGGCCCGGTTCCGCGTGAACAAGGACCGTTCCGACGCCCTTCTGGCGCGTGCCGAGGACCAGGCGGTGCTCCTGTTCGGCGTCACGCCCAAGGGGGCGGCCCTGAGCATCCTGGGCGAGAAGGACCGTGAGGTGGTGTACCTCGGCGGCGACGAATCCCGCTCGGGCATGCTCCGCCTGGCCGACGCCAAGGGCAGCACCATGGTCGAGGCTGGCGTGGGCGACCACGGCGGCGAGGTGATGGCTCGCAGCGCCCAAGGCCAGGGCGGCCTGATGATGGGCAACGTGGAAAAGGGCGGCTTCGTGGAGGCACGCAACACCGACGGCAAGGCCGTGGGCTCGCTCACCGTGCGCGACAATTCCGGAGGTCAGTGCAGCGTGAGCACCGCATCCGGACAGATGGCCGTGCTGCTTGACCAGGGCAAGGAGGAGAGCGGCACCGTGCAGATCTACTCGGGAAGCAACCGGCTGGCTGGCCTCGGTGGTTCCGCCACGGGTGGCGTGCTCAACCTGTTCAACCTGAAGGGTCGGGCGGTCGTCCGGGCGGGCACCGCCGTCGATGGCGCCGCGGGCCTGATCACCGTGCAGAACGCGGACAACCAGCCGGTCGTGGTGCTCAGCTCCGAGCCCCGTCCGGAAGTCTCGGTCTTCACCCCGGACCAGAAGAAGAAGCGAGTGATCTCGGCTCCGGAGTAAACAGGCTCACGCCACCGGCGTGAAGCGGGCACCCGACTGCACGTAGAAGTTCACCATGTCGCCGGTCGCGAAGTCGGTGGCTCGCTGACCATCGAAGGGCTCCACCCACATGGGCACGACCACCTCGACCAGCATGCGGTTCGCGGCCGGATCCACGCCGCGCACCACCCCCTGCACGATGCGGGGCTGACCCATCATGGGCTCGATGAACGCGCCGCCGGCGGCGGCCCGGTGCATGTGCAGCGCCTTCACCTGCACGCGGCCGCGGATGCGCTTGCCGGGATGCACCGCGGTGGGACCGCCCTGCGCGAAGCGCAGCCGGTAGTCGGTACCGGGCAGCGAGACGGTGATCTCGCTCCCGTTGGCGCTTTCCAGGACACCGCGAACCAGGTCGGCTTCAAGGGTCTGCATGGGATCGGAATGCTACCGAGGGAGCCGGGCCCGCCGGAACCGTGCAGCCACGCGGCCTTGCTCCCGTGGGCGGCTAGCATCCGGCACCCATGAAGACCTCCGCCCTTCGCGCCACGGCCGCCCTCGCCACCCTCTCCGTCTCGCTCATGGTGGCTGCTTCCGCCCAGCAGACGGCCCCGGCCGCCCAGGAGCCGCCCGCGCAGGCGAAGCCCAAGAAGCCCATGTCCGAACTCGCCGAGAGCATGAAGCAGTTCGCCTTCATGGAGGGTCGCTGGAGCCAGCAGCAGCCCAACGGTGCGGTGATCGAGGAGCACTGGATGGCGCCCCGCGGCAACAGCATGGTGGGCACCTTCCGTCGCACGCTGGGTAACGGCGTGACCCCCTTCTACGAAGTCACGCAGATCATGGCCCAGAGCGACATGGTGATCCTTCGCCAGATCCACGTGCATGGCGACTTCGAGCCCGATCCCAAGCGAACCGACCTCATGCGGCTGCGGCTGGACAAGGTCGAGGGTTCGTCCGTCACCTTCGTGCCGGTCGACCCGCCGCTGAAGGCCAACGCGCAGGACATGGCCAGCATCCGCTACGAGCTCACCGACCCGGACACCCTGGTGCTCACGGTCACGCCCAACCCTCCCTCAGACCCCGCCAAGGCCCCGGCCGCGCCGCTCGTCTTCACGATGAAGCGCATGCCCTGAACGGGCGGCTCACCCCATTGCCAGGAAATTCGCCAGCAGCCTCGGCCCCTCGTCGGTCATGAAGCTCTCGGGGTGGAACTGCACCCCCTCCATGGGCTTCTGGCCCGGCGGCGCCTTCCAGCGCAGACCCATCACCACGCCGTCCTCGGTCCGGGCGCTGATTTGGAAGTCCGCACCCACCGTGGCGGGATCCACCACCAGCGAGTGGTATCGCATGGCGGTGAAGGGATTGGAGAGTCCCGCATAGACGCCCTGACCGTCGTGGTGCACGAGGCTGGTCTTGCCATGCATGGGAGCGGCAGCGCGGCACACGGTCATGCCGTGCCGGTCGCCGATGGTCTGGTGGCCCAGGCACACCCCGAGCACGGGAATGCGACCCCGGAAAGTCGCGATCATCCGAGCACTCACCCCCGCC
>JBILWQ010000093.1:0-7185 GCA_044369805.1 Phycisphaerales bacterium | reverse complement strand
CGAGGCGAAGCGGGGGCGCTCGTCTTTGTGGAGCCCTCAGCCGATACACTCCGAACCGAATGCCCATTGTCACCTCGATCCAGCCCTTCACGCTCTGGCGGAACACCGGCTTCGCGGCCCTCTGCCTGGTCTTCGCGCTCTGGGGCTGGTACGACTACGAATACAAGATTCCCAGGCTTGAACGCGACTCCGCCGCCTACCAGACGGCCAAGGACACTCGCTCCAACCTGGAGAAGGCCGCCGAGACCGCCGAACTTCGCCCGGAGCAGATCACCCAGCTCGAGGAGGCCCGCAAGGTCCTCGACGACATCAAGGACCGCTACGGCAACGCCGTGCCCAGCAAGCCCCAGGCCTATGACCGACAGGTGCAGCTGTGGCTCTACATCGTCGGCTGCGGCGTTCTGGGCGTGCCCATGTTCGTGTGGCCGATCATCAAGACCCGTCGCAATCCCTACCGCCTGGAGGACGATGGAACGCTCCACACCCCCAAGGGCGTGATCCGACCCGAGGAGGTCCAAGACATCGACATGAGCCGATGGTGCAGCCCCACGGGCGACCGTCGAAGCACGTGGACCGCGAAGCTCATCCTGAAGGATGGCCGCAAGGTGCTGCTCGATGATCACGACCACCGCAACATGGACCTGATCATCGGGGCCTATGCCCACCGGCTGCACCCCGACCAGTGGACGAAGAACGCCAAGCGTGTGGGCGAGGGGTCCTCGCCCGCCCCCGCGGCCGGACCCGCGAACGCCTGAGAAGACGCCCATGCAGGGCACGACCGAACCCACCACGCCGCTCGAGAAGCGCGACCGCTGCGCCGACCTTCCACACCGCCCCCGCGTGCTGCTGGGGAAGATGGGGCTGGATGGCCATGACCGCGGCGTGAAGCTGATCGCGCGCCTGCTGCGCGACAGCGGCGTGCACGTGATCTACAGTGGACTCTGGCAGACGCCCCGCAGCCTGGCGATCGGCGCCCGCGACGAGGACGCCGACTGCATCGCCTGCAGCATGATGAGCAACAGCCACCTGGTGCTGGTGCCGCGACTCCTCGAGGAATGCCGCAAGGTGGGCCGCCCGGACATGCCGGTGAACGTGGGCGGCATCATTCCCCAGGAGGACGTGCAGCCGCTGCTCGAAGCCGGCGTTCGCCGCGTCTACCACACCGGCGCGGGACTGGAGACCATCGTTGACAGCGTGCGGGAGGTGGTGAAGCCCTATGCCCCGCTGCAGGGTGCATCGGCCGCCGCGTCGCTGGCCCGGCGCATCTCCATGGCGCACGCGAAGCCCAGCGGCAAGCCTCAGGGCCGCAGGCCCAGGCGAGTGGTCGGCATCACGGGGGCCCCCGGCGCAGGCAAGAGCACGCTGGTGGCCAGCATGGCCGGCGAGGCCGTCCGACGCGGGCGGAAGCTGGCCGTGATCGCCTTCGACCCCATGAGCCCCATCACGGGCGGCGCGCTGCTGGGCGACCGGCTCCGCGTGGACTTCAACGCGGTCGATGAGGGTGTCTTCTACCGGTCACTGGCCATCGTGGGCGAGGACTACGCCAGCCTGCCCGACATCCTGGGCCTGCTGGGCGAGGCGGGTTTCGACGACGTGATCGTGGAAACGGTGGGTGCGGGCCAGAACGACGTGGCCATCCGCAACCATGTTGACCGCACCGCGGTCGTGGTGGTGCCGGGCATGGGCGACAGCGTGCAGATGGACAAGGCGGGGATCCTGGAGATCGCGGACGTGTTCGTGGCCAACAAGGCCGATCACGCGGGTGAGGCCAAGCTTGTCAGGGAACTGCTGGACATCGCCTCCGGCCGGCCCATCCTGGAGACCATCGCCACGCAGGGCAAGGGCGTGGTTGAACTGCTGCGGCAGCTCCTTCCGGACTGATTCCGCCATCGGGTGCTAGATTGGATGCCCTTTCCACGGAGGCATTCATGAGCCAGTCCACCCGCATCCTCGCCCGTGACACCAACCAGGCCCTGGGCATCGGCCAGTACGCCATCGACTTCATGCGCGACGGCCGCCCCGATGCCGCCGTGCTGGAACGGACCAGCCTCTTCTTCACCGATGCGGTGCTGTGCGGGGCGAGCGCGCTGGCCCTGCGCACCAACGCCCCCACCCTGCTGCGCAACGAGGCCCTGCGGTACCCGGCCCGCAAGGGCGTGAGCGTGTTCGGCAGCCGCAAGGCCGTCGCGCCGGAGAAGGCGATCGTGGCCAACAGCGCCGCGGTGCGCGAGTGGGACAGCAACGGCACCAACTTCGGCTACCGGCCCGAGCTCGGCCACACCGCCGGCGAGTTCGGCCACAACGACTTCTACGCCGTGCCCGTGGCGGCGGCGCAGCTGGCCGGCGAGGATGGTGCCTACGCCCTGCGCGGCATGGTCTGCCTGGACGAGATCCGGGGTCGACTGGCCGAGGTCTTCTCGCTGAAGACCTACAAGATCGACCACGTGGTGCATGGCGCCATCGCCAGCGCCGCGGTGTACGGGGCCATGCTCGGCGCCAGCGCCGACGAGATCGAGAGCGCCATCGGCATGTTCGTGGCCCACGCCATTCCCTGGCGGGCCATCCGCGCGGGCAAGCAGCTCAGCGACAGCAAGGGTGCCAGCGCCGCCATCAGCACCGAGTTCGCCATCCTGTGCATGCAGCGCTCCATGCGGGGCTTCCTGGGGCCTCGCGACATCTTCCGCAACCCCGAGAGCATGTTCCGCCAGTTCGTGAAGACCGGGGGCGAGAGTCCGTTCGACCTGCACCTCTCCATGGACGGCGGGGATTTCACCGTGATGGGCATGCACTTCAAGCTGGGCCTGTACGAGCACCAGAGCGCCGGCGCCCTGCAGGGCATGATCGACCTGGTGCAGCGGCACCCCGAGATCGCGGGCAAGCCCGGCGCGATCCGCCGCATCCTGATCACCGCGTACGAGCCGGCGTTCGGCATCATCGGTGACCCCGCGAAGCGGGATCCCAAGACGCGGCAGAGCGCCGACCACAGCATGGTCTACATCGTCGGCACGCTGCTGCGCAAGGCCGCCGAACGCGTGGCCGCCAAGGGTGCCGCGGCACTCGGTGGCGGCAACGACGAGGTCTGGAAGAGCCTCATGCTCGGGCCCCACGACTACGGTCCCGAGGCCATCGCGCACGCCGACACGCGTGCCCTCATGGCGAAGATGGACTTCGAGCACGGCGGAGCGGATTACGACCGTCGCTACCCCGAGGGCATTCCAACCAGCCTGAAGGTGGAAATGGAGGGCGGCGCCACCTTCGACAGCGGACTGGTCATGTTCCCCGCGGGACACGCCCGCAACACCACGGCAGACCTTCGGGGGATCCTGGACGCCAAGTTCTCGCTGCTGGGCAAGCTGGCCATGGACAAGCCGAGGAAGGTGATCCGCGACCTGCTCGCCGTGGGCGAGATGGGACGCAAGGATCTGGCCCGGATCCACGATTTCAGCATCGAGGACCGCGGCGCCTTCGAGTGAGGCTCAGGTCCCGGGCTTCGGCGGCGGTGAGGTGGACGGCTGGGTCTCCGGCCTCGGCGGCGTGAAGCGCGTGGCCGGCAACTTGCCCTTCACGAAGTCCACCGCTCGCTCCAGCTGCGGATCACGGCCGGCCTGCCGGTCAGCGGGCGTGATCTCCACCTCGATGTCGGGCTTCACCCCCTCGTTCTCGATCGCGTAACCACGCGACGGCGTCCAGTGACCGTATCCGGGCTGGGACGCCATGCCGCCGTCGGTGAAGTCCTTGCTCATGTCGATGCCCACCACGCCACCCCACGTGCGGGTGCCGATCAGCGTGCCCGCGCCGATCGTGCGCATGGTCTCGGGGAAGATGTCCCCGTCGCTTCCCGCATCCTGGTCGATCAGCACCGCGATGGGCCCACGCGGCGCCGCTTGCGGATTGGTGGTCACCCGACCCTCGCGAGGCACGGTGTAGGACCACGGGCGCCGGGCGAGGCGCTCCGCGATCACGGGACTCACGTAGCCACCTCCGTTGTTGCGTGCATCCACCACCCAGCCTTCGCGATCCACCTGTGGATAGAAGCCCCGCATGAAGGCGGTGATCCCGTCCGTGTCCATGTCGGGCAGGTGCATGTAGCCCAGACGGCCACCGCTCCGCTCCGACACGGTCCGGCGATTCGTCTCGACCCAGTCCAGGTAGCGCAGCTTCGACTCGTCCTCGGGCAGCGTGCAGCGGATGAACCTGGCGTTCCCGCCCTTCGCGTCATCGGCCACCTCGAGCACGACGGGCCGGCCCCCGCAGCCCACGAGTGCCTCGCCCGGGTCCCCGTCGCCACGCACGGGCCGTCCGTTCACCGAGCGGATCACGGTGCCGGGCTTCACGCCCCGGAAGGGCGCTGCAAGCGGACTCTCCGGACCACCCTCGGCACGGCGATCGGGCAGCACGCGAGCGATCACCCACGCGCCATCGCGGCGCTCAAGATCGGCGCCAAACACGCCCACGCTGACCGGTTCAGGCTGGCGGAATGTCTCGCCGCCCTGGATGTAGACGTGGCTGTTCCCCAACTCGCTGCCCATCCAGCCGAGCAGCTCATTGAGTTCCTCGCGTGTTCCCACACGCTCCACCAGGGGCCGGTAGCGCTGCCGCACCGCGAGCCAGTCCACGCCACCCATGTCGCTGCGCCAGAAGAAGTCCCTCTGGAGCCGCCATGCCTCGTCGAAGATCTGTCGCCATTCCGAACGCGGATCCACCCGAACGGCGAGACCGGAGAGGTCGATCGACCGACCGGGTCCCTCGGACCCTGGCGGCGAGGGTTCCGCCGCGACCGCATCGGCGTCCACCGGGACCAGGCGCATCCGGAGCCCATCCCAGGCGGCCACCTGGGTCGACGAGGGATCGATGGTCCAGGCGGATACCTGCGTCTGGCCCAGCAGCGGCTCCGCTTGACCGGACATCGCCTCGAACCGCTCGAGCGTGGTGTGTGGCACGCCCAGCGGAGGCGTGGGCCACGGAACCTCGGACACGCCCTCGGACTCGCGACGACCCAGGATCACGCCACCCCGGATCGCCTCGAAGCCGTCGAACTGGCCGGGCTTCACGGGCAGGTCGATCACGCGCTGGGCCATGTCGCGGGTGTCGATCGTCACCTGCGGCTCGTCCGCCTCGGGGCCGGCCTCACCGTGATCCTCGTCGTCCGTCGCGCCGTGCAGGGCGCCGCCCAGGGCCCACGACGCCAGATCCATGCCTGCCTCCTCGGCCTCCATCACCGATGGCGGCGGCGTCGAGGCCAGCAGCGGCAGCACGCACGGCACGGTCACGCCGATGTTGGCGAAGTCCAGGTCCAGTTCGTCCACCACAGGGTCGATGTGGCGAGCCGAAAGGAAGTAGAGGTAGGCGCCGGCTGGATCCCATCGCGGGTCGTGGTCGTTGGTCATGCCCTCGCCCACGCTGGCCGTCTCGCCCGTCTCCAGGTTCCTCAACCGCACCTGACCCATGCCACTGGGCAGCGGATGCGTCCAGGCGATCCACCGGCCATCGGGGCTGAAGCGGAAGTCACGGATCTCGCCGTCGCTGCTCCGAGCGACCTCGATGACCTTGCGATCGGCCACCCGGATGGCACGCAGCAGGCCGGTCTTGTCACCCACCGCGATCCAGTCCCCGCCGGGACTCCCGACCGGATCGAGAAGCCACACGTCGCTTCGGAGCAGTTCCCGCGGACTGGACGCGGGGTTCTCCAGGTCCAGCACCACCAGTCGCTGGCCATCCTCGTCCTCGGCGACGCAGGCCAGGCCGTCCTCGACCCATGCGGCTCCGCGCTCCCGCGTGGCTCCTGAACCCGGAACCTGCATGGCCGGCGACGGATGTTCGCCACCACCCTTGACCAGCGGCACCACCATGAACTCGCCGCGGCTCTCGATGGCCAGCAACGCCGCGTCCGGTCCGAGACTGAACGAGGTCGCATCATCCATCGGAGCGCGGCTCCGGAGTCGGTCCGCGAAGCGATCACCCACCAGCCGAAGATCGAGCGTGCGCAGGCTGCCGTCCTTCGCGTCGAAGAGGCACACATCCGCCCCGCGCGTGAACACGATCCGCGTGCCGTCGCGAGCAGGATCGGCACTGGCCCAGGCAGCGTCCAGTTGCCCGCCACCGAAGTCGGTGTGCCGCTTCCGGTCGCCGCCCTCGGGCCGGTCGCTCCACAGGTTCATCACGCCATCCGAGTCGGAGAGGAACCACACGCGGCCCTGCACCCACATGGGGAAGAGCTCGTTCTCCGGCGTCCGCGTGAGCCGGGTGAACGAAGTCCGATCAGCCGACGCGATCCAGACGTCCGGTGCCGTGCCCCCGCGATACCGCTTCCAGCTCGCCGTCTCGTTGCTCCATGGATTGAAGGCCATGCGGCCCGAGACAGGGTCGAACGAGGCGAGCGACCCCTCGCCGATGCCCACGGGCTCACTGGGCCCGCCCGTCACCGGCACGGTCCAGAGCTCGTTCCTTCCCAGCGGATTGGCACGATTGCTGCGGTAGAGAACGCGCTGCCCGTCCGGCGTGAACGCCAGCGGGCGCTCCATGGACGGATGAAAGGTGAGCCGGCGAGGCGAGCCCCCCGTCACCGGCATCACGCACACCTCGGGCGTGCCGTCGTAGTCCGCCTCGAAGGCCACCATGGAACCATCGGGCGAGAGCACCGGCGCGGACTCGGTGCCGGTGCCGCTGGTGAGTCGGCCAGCCTCGATCGGTCCCGACAGGTCCGCAGGCAGTCGGGCGCTCCACAGGTCGCCCTCGGACACGAACACGAGACGGTCACCCTGGATGGCAGGCCGCATGAAGAAGCCTCGCCCCGGCGCGGCGGGAAGCGGAGGCTCGACGGCCCCAGCGAGGGCCGATGCGGCGAGGGCGAGCGACAGCGGCATCATCGTGGCGATGGATCGCATGGTTCGATTCCTTGGGGTGGCGGCGATCAGCCGCTCAGGTGATGAAGGACGTGGGCGACCTCGTCGGCCGAGCCCATCACGAGTGGGGTGCGGGCATGGAGCTCGTTCGGCACGATCTCCATCGTGCGGCGAGAGCCGTCGACGCTGGTGCCGCCGGCCTGCTCCACCAGGAAGCTCATGGGGTTGGCCTCGTAGAGCAGGCGGAGCTTGCCGCCCGGGTGCTTCTTCGTGGGCGGATACAGGAACACGCCACCGTTCACGAGCGTGCGGTGGATGTCCGCCACCATGCTGCCGATGTAGC
>JBILWQ010000074.1:0-7798 GCA_044369805.1 Phycisphaerales bacterium | reverse complement strand
CATCCGGTCCGCTGCTCGAACGCCCGGTAGATGCGGGGATCGGGTTTCTCCAGCCCCAGCTCGTGCGAGGCATGCCGATGCTCAAGACCGGCGAAGAAGTCCATGCCATGCAGCTGGCGCCAGTGCGCAGCATTGGTGTTGGACAGGCATGCCGTCACGATGCCCACGGTCCGGAGTTGCCCCAGGAATGCACCGACACCCTCGTACTCGCCCAGGATCCACGCGTCGTGCACGCGCCCCACCTCGAGGGGATCCAGCGACCCTCCCAGGCATCGACTCATGCCCTCCAGGAATGCCGGATGCTCCAGTTCACCGCGCTGATGGGCCGCCACCAGCGATCGGACCTGCGCCTGATCCCGGATCGCGGGCTCACCGCGTGGCCGAACACCTGCCGCATGGCACCCCTGGATCCAGTCGGCGCAGATGCGGACCAGCACCCCGCCGAGATCGAAGGCGACGAGCGGTCCCCGGGCGGCGGACACGCTCACGCGTCGTCATCCTCGTCGTCGGGTTCGTGCTCGGGACCGATGTCGGGCACGCCGCCGGTCCCGCTGCCGGCATCGGCGACGGCCTGCTCGAGGACCGCCTCGGCCACCAGGATGGAGACACCCTGCGCCACGCCGAGAGCGATCGCATCGGAGGGCCGGGAATCCACCCGGACCTCGCGTCCCGCCTGGTCGATCACGAGCGCCGCGAAGAAGGTGCCCTCCCGCATGTCGTGGATCTCGATCCGCTGCAGCGTGCCCCCGAGGGACTCGATCACCGAAGCCAGAAGGTCGTGCGTCTGGGGCCTGGGAATCTCGATGCCCTTGAGCCGACGCTCGATGGCGAAGGCCTCGGGCAGCCCGATCACGATGGGGAAGGACCGCTCCCCGCCGACCTCGGTCAGCTCGATGATCTGCATGTCCGTCATCTCGCGGATGAAGATGCGGGAGAGTTGCATGGGGACCATCATCGGGGGTGCTCCAGACCGCGATCGTAGGAGGGCCGGAACGACCCCGCCGACCCGCCGGCCCCGCTACCATTTCCGCCTCTCGAATCCTCGCACGCACCGGAGACCACCCCCATGCCTTCCAAGCACCTCTTCACCAGCGAATCCGTCTCGATGGGCCACCCCGACAAGCTGGCCGACCAGATCAGCGATGCCGTGCTCGACGCCATGCTGGCCCAGGACCCGCGAAGCCGCGTGGCCTGCGAGACGCTGGTGACCACGGGCACCGCCGTGGTGGCGGGCGAGGTGACCACCAAGGCCCAGATCAACGTCTCGGACATCGTCCGCTCGGCCGTGCTGAAGGCCGGCTACGACTGCCCGAGCAAGGGCTTCGACGGCAAGAGCTGCGGCGTGAACGTGCTGCTCGGGAAGCAGAGCCCCGACATCGCCCGCGGCGTGGGCCGCAAGAAGAGGAAGGCCCAGGGCGCCGGTGACCAGGGCATGATGTTCGGCTTCGCCTGCAACGAGACCCGCGAGTACATGCCGCTGCCGATCGCGCTGTCGCACGAGCTGGTGAAGCGGCAGGCCGAGGTGCGCGAACAGGGCCTGGTGAAGGGCCTGCGTCCCGACGCCAAGAGCCAGGTGACCGTGGAGTACCAGGGCCTGAAGCCCCTTCGCGTGACCACGGTGGTGCTGAGCACGCAGCATGGCCCGCAGTGGAACGGCCCCGCGGGCCAGAAGCGTCTGAAGGCGGAGGTGATCAAGCACATCATCAAGCCGGTGCTGGGCAAGTGGTGGAACGGCCGCATCAAGGTGTGGGTGAATCCGACCGGCCAGTTCGAGATCGGCGGCCCGCACGGCGACTGCGGCCTGACCGGTCGCAAGATCATCGTGGACACCTACGGCGGCCGCGGGCGGCACGGTGGCGGCGCCTTCAGCGGCAAGGACCCGAGCAAGGTGGATCGCAGCGCGGCCTACATGTGCCGCTACATCGCCAAGAACATCGTGGCGGCGGGCCTGGCCGATGCATGCGAGGTGCAGGTGAGCTACGCGATCGGCGTCGCCGAGCCCACCAGCGTGCTGGTGGACACCCAGGGCACCGGCAAGGTGCCCGACGCGTGGCTGGCCAAGGAGGTGCGCAAGCACTTCGACCTCACCCCTGCAGGCATCATCGATTCGCTCGACCTGCTTCGACCGATCTACAGCCCCACCGCGACCCACGGCCACTTCGGCCGTCGGCCCGGCGAGGGCGGTCCCGGCACCTTCACGTGGGAGCGGACCGACAAGGCCCCCATGCTGAAGAAGGCCGCCCAGCGCAAGTACCCGCGATCGTCGATCGAGCGCAAGCCGTCCCGCTGATCGGCCCTCCGCTTGAACCCAGGCCGCATCGCCGCATTTGAACGGCTTGTCCGCCACGCCGAGGCGTTTCCGCGCCTCGAGCCGCTGCATGACGAGCTGCCCGGTGTCGACGCCCGCGACGCCGCGCTGGCCCGCCAGATCGAGCGGCAGGTCGTGCGCCGATGGCTGACGCTGCAGACCCTGCTGGAGCGGCAGCTGACGCGTCCATGGGAGCGGGTCGAGGCCGGCGTGCGTGCGGCCCTGCTTGGCGGTGCGGCCCAACTGCTGCTGATGGACCGGATTCCCGAGCACGCCGCGGTCGCGGAGACGGTGGAGTGGGCCAAGCGATCGCTGCGTCCGGGTGCTGCCGGGCTGGTGAACGCCGTGCTTCGCGGCGTCGCGGGCATGCGTGCCGAACGGCTGGCCATGGCCGCGGCCGGAACGGCGGATCCCACGCGATCGCTTCCGCTGGAGGATGGCGGCGCCTGGCTGCTGCATGAACCCACCTTCAGCGCCTCGCCGCCCGAGCGGCTGAGCCAGCGCTCGGGCATGCCCCTGCCCATGCTGCTGCGCTGGATCAACCGCTTCGGCATGGCCGAGGCCCAGCGACTGGCCATGCACACGATGACACCCGCACCGATCGTGGTGCACGGCCTTCCGGCGGGCAACGACGGCACCGAGCCCGTGCCGGGCGAGCAGGCGTGCGTGTGGGTCGGCGAGCATGCATCGCTGCGCGACGCGCTGCGGTCTCATCCGGCGTCGCGGGTGCAGGACATCGCGAGCACGCGCGCCGTCGCGTGCACTTCGCACCTGACGCCACGGCTCATCCTCGATGCGTGCGCGGGTCGGGGCACCAAGTCGCTCCAGTTGGCCGCCACGCACCGTGCCGCCGAGGTGGTCGCGAGCGAGCCGGACGAGGCGCGACGACGCTCGCTGCACGAGACGGCCGAACGGGCTCGCAAGGCGGGACTGGGAGCGATGCGCGTCGCCGAGGGCGACGACCTGAAGGACCTGATCGGACAAGTGGACCTGCTCGTGCTGGACGTGCCCTGCTCGAACACCGGTGTGCTGCCGCGCCGCGTCGAGGCCATGCACCGCTTCTCGCCGCGCTCGCTGGAGTCGCTGGTGCAGCTGCAGCGACGCATCGTGGAAGAGCACCTGCCGCTGTTGCGGCCGGGCGGAGCCATCCTGTACGCCACCTGCAGCCTCGAACCCGAGGAGAACGAGCGGCAGGCCGAATGGCTGTCGGGCCGTGTGGATGCGGCCGCACCGATCGTGGAACGCCACATGCCTGCGGGACTTCCCGGCGAACCCTCGCACGCCTACCGGGACGGAGCCTTCGCCACCCTCCTGACCGCCGTGCATCCACGCGGGCGGAAGAGCCCCACGTTGCGGTAGCATTGCCCGATTCCCCAAAGGGAGCCGGCATGAACGTCCTGGATGTCCTGAAGCCCGACTGCATCAAGGTGCCCCTGCAGGCCGCCGAGAAGAAGGCCGCCATCGAGGAGCTGGTCGATGTCCTCGCCGCGGCCAGCGCGGTGACCGACGCCCCGGCCCTGAAGGCGGCGGTCTGGTCCCGCGAGCAGCAGAGGAGCACCGGCATCGGCGAGGGACTGGCCATTCCCCACGGCAAGGGTCCCGCCGTGCAGCGGGTGGCCATGGCCATCGGCATGCCGGCGGCCCCCATCGAGTACGACAGCATCGACCACAAGCCCGTCCGGCTGATCGTGATGCTGGTGAGTCCTCCCGACAAGGTGTCCGAGCATGTGCAGGCCCTGGGCCGACTGAGCCGCCTGATGACGGATCCGAACTTCCGCGAGCGCGCCTACGCGGCCCGGAGCGCCGAGGAGATCTACGAGCTGTTCCGCAGGGCCGAGACGGCGGGCTGATCCGGTGCCGCGCGATCCGTACGAGGTGCTGGGCGTGCCCCGCTCCGCCACGCAGGAGCAGATCCGCGAGGCGCACCGGAAGCTCGCGAAGCGCTACCACCCGGACCTGAACAAGTCACCCGAGGCCGCGGAGCGCTTCAAGGAGACGCAGGAGGCCTACGACCTGCTCTCCGACGAGCAGAAGCGCAAGCGATTCGACCAGCACGGTTTCGCGGGTCCCGGATCGCCGGCAGGCCCTGGATTCGGCGGCACGGGCGGTCCGGCCGGCGGCTGGCCGAACGTGGATCCCTCCACGTTCGAGGAGATCTTCGGGGATTTCCTGGGCGGCGGCCGTCGCGGCGCGGGATCGCGGCGCGGAGGCTCGCGGGCCGGCGAGGACCTCGCGAGCGAGATCACGGTCGACTTCACCACCGCCGCGATCGGCGGCGTGCGTCACGTGTCGGTGCAGAACGGCGGGGACACCATCGAGCTGGACGTGCGCATTCCGCCGGGCATCGAGAGCGGTGGCCAGCTGCGGCTGCGCGGGAAGGGTGCGCCGGGACTGGGTGGCGGGCCCGCGGGCGATCTGGTGCTGCGCGTGAGCGTGGCGCCGCATCCGTGGTTCCGCCGGGAGGGACTGGACATCGTGGTCGAGGTGCCGATCTCCATCGCCGAAGCCGCGCTGGGCACCACCGTGGAGGTGCCGCTGCTCGAGGGCACGGCCACGCTGCGCGTGCCGCCCGGCACGGGCAGCGGCAAGCGACTGCGGCTGAAGGGCAAGGGCGTGAAGGCGAAGTCGGGCACGGGCGACCTGCACGCGGTGATCCGCGTGGATGCGCCACGATCGCTGTCGGAGGAGGATCGGGCGGCGATGGAGCGGATGAAGTCGAGCGAGTCCGATCCCCGCGCCGACGCGCCGTGGAACCGCTCCCGATGATGGCTACCGGACGACCGCGGAACTCTCGCCAGGCTTGCGCAGGCTGACGACATCGGGCAGATTGCGGAACCAGCCGTCGTAGTCCAGTCCATAGCCCGCGACGAAGAGATCATCGATGTCGAAGCCCACGAACTCGCAGTGCGTGGCCATGGCTGCGGGCACGCGCTTGCGCAGGAGCACGCAGGAGCGCACGCTGGCGGCACCGCGCTCGATCATGTCGGCTCGCAGGAAGCCCAGCGTTCGGCCACTGTCGAGGATGTCATCGACCAGCAGCACGTGGCGCCCCTGCACGCTGGGCATCGCGCCCTCGATGCGCGGACCCTGCGAGGTCGTTCCCTTGCCATAGCTGCGCACGGTGGCCACATCCACCCGGAGTCGGTTGGGCATGCGGCGGACGAGGTCGGCGGCGAAGACGAAGGCCCCCGTCATGACCGGAACGATCACGATCCCCTCGGCGCCATGGCCATAGGCGGCCACGATCTCGGCGGCCAAAGCCGGCATGCGGGCCGCGATCGCCTCGGCAGGCACCACCACCTCGGCCGGCTCGTACGGCAGCATCGTCATGACTTCAGTTTCCTCGTCAGGACCTCGTTCACCGCCTTCGCGTCAGCCTTGCCGCCGCTGAGCTTCATCACCGCACCCACGATCCGGCCGATGGCGGCTCCCTTGCCGGACCGCACATCGGCAGCCGCCTGCGGCTGGGCGGCGATCGCCTCGTCGCACCACCGCTCCAGCGCCGCGTCGTCGCGCACCTGCAGCAGGCCGTGCCGCTCCGCCAGTTCCTTCACGGAGGCATCACCCTGGCAGAGCAGCCCGAAGAGCTGGTCGGCGGCCTGCGGTCCCACGACGTTCACCTCTCGCAGCGCGAACAGTTCCGCCACACGCTCCGGCCTCACCCCCAGCGCCGCCAGTCCGGTGCCTCGCTCGTTGGCCCACTTGGCGCCGGTGTTCCTCAGCAGCTTGCCGATGGCGAAGCCCGCCTTCGCGCCGCCACCGGCCGCCTGAACGCAGGACTCGAACCAGAGGCAGTCCTCGCGTTCCGCCGCGAGATTCTCCGCATCCACGGCGGAAAGGCCGTACTCGCCCACATACCGGGCACGGCGGGCGAGCGGAGGCTCGACCAGTTCTCCCTTCAGTCGCTCCAGCCACGCCGCGTCGATCTCCACGGGGACGAGGTCCGGATCGGGGAGGTAGCGGTAGTCGTGGGCGTCCTCCTTCTCGCGCTGCAGCTTCGTCTCTTGCCGCTCGTCATCCCATCCCCGGGTGCTCTTCATCCCGCGACCCATCACGCGACCGTCGCTCTTCCAGGCCTCCACCTGCCTGCGGGCCTCGTGCTCGATCGCCCCCTTCACGGCACGGAAGGAGTTGAGGTTCTTCACCTCGACCACGGGCGTGCGCACCTCGGAGCCGTCGTCAAGCGTGATCGCCACGTTCACGTTGGGCTCGAAGCGCATGTGCCCCTTCTGCATGACCCCTTCCGTCACGCCCAGGAAGCGGCAGAGGTTGCGGAGCTCCTGAGCGAAGGCGACGACCTCGTCGGCAGTGCCGAAGTCCGGGGCGGTGACGATCTCGAGCAGCGGCGTGCCCGCGCGGTTCAGGTCGACCAGGCTGCCGTCGTAGTGGAAGCCGCCGGGCAGCTCGTGGCCCAGCTTTCCGGTGTCCTCCTCCAGGTGGGCGCGGATGATGCCGATGCGACGCGTGCCCCCCTCGACCGGCAGCTCGAAGAAGCCGTCGCTGCAGAGCGGCTGGTCGTACTGGCTGATCTGGTAACCCTTGGGCAGGTCCGGATAGAAGTAGTTCTTGCGGTCCCATCGGCATCGCTTCGCGATGCTGCAGTGCAGCGCCAGACCCACCAGGGCCGACATCTCGACGGCCCGGCGGTTCATGACGGGCAGCGTGCCGGGAAGGGCCGCCACCAGCGGATCCACCAGCGCGTTGGGTTCGCGTCCCTCGAACTCGGGATGGGCCGGATTCGGCGCCCGGGTGAACATCTTGCTCCGCGTGGCCAACTCCACGTGGATCTCCAGACCCACGATGAGGCGTGTCGAGCGGATGGCCGGTGCGGCGACGGTCACCGCCGGATCATAAAGTGCCACGATGACCCCCGGATCCCGCCGACTGCCGCTCCTGTTGACCGTGATCGCCGCCTGCGGTTCGGAACCCGAGCGTGTCCCCGCGCAGACGCCGCCCTCACCCGCCGCCGAGTCCCCTCTGCCCTCAACCACGCCGGGACGGTCGGCGGCGGTCGCAGACCAGGGGCCGTCGCGAAGCACCATGACCCGAGGACGCACTGCCCCGGCGCCGGAACCCGGATCCACGGTCCGGGCGGCGACCGCACCCGCGCCCGCCCGCGAGCCGGAAGCCTTGCGCACCAGCACACCCTGGTGCCGACCTGCCGGACCGCTCAACGTGACGGTCGCCCCGAGGAAGGCGGACGGCTCGCTCTCGCTGGCGGTCATCGATCGCGATGGACGCACGCTGGCCGAGTTGAGCGTGATTCCCGGGGAGATGAACCTGCTGGCCCTGGTGCCGTCGCTTCGGGACGCGGACCGCACCGTCTGGGTGCAGCTCATGGACGGCGATCAGCCGGTGGGTGCCCCGCTCTGGGTGACACCCATGCGTGCGCCACCGGCCGTCCGCACCGTGACCTCGATCCGGGCCTCGAATCAGCAGCCCTACGCCCGTGTGGTCGGATGGGGCGATCGGGCCACGGACCCCGCCGAT
>JBILWQ010000073.1:0-7882 GCA_044369805.1 Phycisphaerales bacterium | reverse complement strand
CGGTGTTCCAAGGAAGAGTTGTCCACGATTCCGGAGCCCGCGGTCCTTCAACGGATTCGAGCCGCGGCGGCTGCGGGATTCGGGCCTCGGCTCAGTGCTGCCGGATCCGCCTGGAGAAGTCGGCGTCGTCCCCGCCCTGAACCGCCCGGTCATTGATGAAGGCCCGCCGGCGGAGTTCATCAAGCGGCACCGAGGCATCGATGGTGCCCCGCTCGTGCATGACCTCATGCAGGTGGCCATTCAGGATCCACCGCCAGTCGAAGCGTGCCTCGGGCGTGGCCACCCGCCGGGAGTGCCCGATCAGCGTGGTGGTGCAGTTGTCGGTCAGCGCGTTGTACCACTGCGGTCGCTCGCGCAGATCCGTGGCGGCCCGCAGATACTCCACCAGCACCGCCCGCGCAGCCTGCAGCGGAACCTGCAGCGGGTACAGGTACACCTGCTCGCCCCGGAAGTTGGTGCGCAACTTGACCAGGTCGGTCTCGTCGGCGAGGACGTAGATCAACTCGTACTGGCGGAAGAAGCCCTTCAGCGCGTCATAGGTCTCGCCCTGCTCTCGCCGCGTCTCCACCGACAGGCAGAGGTGCCGGCCATCGTCGAAGCCGAAGCTGAGCATGGTGTGCGCAATGCTCGGACTGCCCCAGAACACGTGGAAGAGATCCACGCCGGTGAGCCTGTTCAGGTCGAAGGTGTCGGTGCGCCACGCCAGGTCGAAGTCGGTCTCGCTTCGGTAGCGGCAGCTCCGGATTTCGTGCACGGTCACCCGATCGCCGTCGAATTCAGCCCATGGCAGGCGGGAAACGTCCGGGCTCCACGGCCGGTCGTTGGAGGCACCCTGGGCCAGGAACACCACCAGTCCCAGCGCGAGCGCGCCTGCCGCGAAGGCCGCGGAGCGACGCGCGCAGCGGCTGACCGCCACCACCGCCAGCATCGCCAGCATCAGCCCCCACGCCGCACACTGCCTGAGGAGAGCTGGCCCGGGCAGGCAGAAGGCCATCACGAGCGCGGCCCAACCCACCGGCGCCACGAGCAGCGGCGCCAGCATCAGCCAGAGCAGGCCTCGCCGCCATCGCCCCGTGGATGGCCGGAACTGCGGAGCCGGATCAACGGCCACCGACCGCCGCCTCCGAAGCGTCGGCCGGGATCGCCGGCGCAGCGGGCACCGTGCGGGCCACCTCCGCGCCGGGCTTGCCCACCTGGGCGAAGTAGTCGTTGGTCAGCAGCCAGGTGCCGTTGCCGCGTGACTCGAGCGGCCGGCCCTGTCCAGGCCCGACGTCGTGCCGATCACGCAGCACCGCCACCACGTCGCTCATGGCCGCGGGGTTGCCGAAGACGTAGGCATGCGAGCTGCCAAAGCCGCTCACCTTGCACTCGACGAGCTGGATCTGGGGCATCTGCTCGATGAGCTTGATCTGGGCCGGCGAGAACGGGATCTGCGACAGCGTGCCGATGCGCGTCTTGCTGCCGAAGAGCCAGTTCGAGAGGCCGATCGCGTCATCCTCGCTGCTGAAGTACACCACGGTCCGCTTCGCGACCGAGCCGAGGTTCTCCAGCCAGAACCTCTGGCTGAACACCTCCAGGTCCAGGTCGGGCGCCGCCAGCATGAGCGTCTCCAGCTTCAGGGCCTTGCGGGGATCCTTGTCCTGCGCCCGCAGCGCGATGTTCAGTTCCCGCAGCGCCGTGGTGGCCACATCCGTGCCGCGGCTGTGGGCGATGATGTGCAGGCGCTCCAGCTCGGGCAGCTCCACCAGCACCTTGATCATCTCGCGCAGGTGGAAGATGGTGAATTCACCCGACTCGCGGTCGTAGAAGTAGCCGAATGGGCCACCGTAGCCAGCGGGCCAGGTGTACGCGATGAAGACACCCTGCCGGCTTATGGAGTGCCAGAGGATGGCGGACCGCGCCACGGCGTCGTAGAAGGTGTTGTTGAAGCCGTGCACGTACAGGTACACATCCTTCGACCTCGTGCGGTCGAGCCGCGCCTTCACCATGTTCAGGAACGCGGCCTTGGCCTTCTCGAGCTCGGCGAAGGAATCCCTCGTGCGGCGAAGCCGGCCCTCGACCACCTCAAGCGACTGGGGCGTGAGCACCACCTCACCCTCCTGCTCCACACGGGTCATGTCGAGCAGGAAGCCGGGATGCTCCTCGCCCTGCCCGCTCAGGCGCACCAGTTCATCCCAGGATGGCGCTGGCGCCAGCGACACGGTGGCCGTGCCGAACGCCATGGCCGTGGCCCGGCCGTAGCCGTACTCGGGCCCCCGCTCGCTGCGGCCCACCTCGGAGCGATCGGTGACGTAGAGGATCTCCATGTCGGTGGTGCGGAGCTCGGGCGGCAGTTCCGCCAATCGCTGGGAGCCGGTGCCGTCGCGCAGCACGTGGGGCGTGGGCGGCAGCTTCTCGCGTGACGCGCACGCCGCCACAACAACAGCCAGGATCGCCGTGGAGACTCGGAGGCACTGGCCGAAGGCGTGGGCTCGCATGTTCACAAGGGTAACGCCGGAAACATCAGGGCAACGCATCGCGCACGCAGCGGAAGCCCCGGCCATGTGCGGGTGAGGGTGTCGCCGGACAGGGCCACGGTCGATCTGGTGCGTTCGGCACTGGATCCGTCGGAGGCTGGCCAGCGGCGGGAACGTGAAGCGAACGGCACCGTGGTGGCGACCTACGACCTGCCGGCGAAGGGAGGCACGTGATTCGAAGCATGTCCCTGGTGTCCGCGATGGCGCTCGCCGTCGCTTTCCTGGCGATGGCCGCCTGGCAGTCCCCCCCGCCCGCCGATGGCGACAAGCCGCCGCCGCCCCGCCGCGGGCCCGGCGGTGGCAAGCGGAAGCCGCCGCAGGACGGCGTGATCAAGCCCTCGATGGATGACACCGTGCAGGCGAACATGTACGCCGACAACTGGTTCATGCTGTACGTGAACGGGAAGCTGGTCGCGGTGGACTCGATCGACTTCCTGCCGCACAACGTGGTGTCGGTGGACCTGCTGCCCGAGTATCCGATGACCATCGCGGTGCTGGCCAAGGACAACGCCGATCCGAAGACCGGCTGCGAGTACGGCCGCCAGATCGGCGACGGCGGATTCATCCTGAAGTTCGCGGATGGCACAGTGACCGATGGCACCTGGAGGGCGAAGTGCTTCCTCCACGGCCCCATCGATCGGGACACGGCGAACCCGCGCGTGCGGCAGGAGCCGCTGCCGGCGGACTGGTTCACCCCGGGACTCGACGACTCTTCCTGGGCGGGGGCCACCGAGTACACGCAGGAGCGCATCGACCCGAAGCCGCCCTTCTTCGAGCACGACTTCAAGGGCGCGAAGTGGATCTGGACCTCGGACCTCGACCTGGACAACACGGTCGTGCTGCGCAAGAAGGTGGAGAAGCCGGGCTGGAAGCCGAGATGGACGACGAAGCCAGACCTGGACACGCGCCCGGGCTCGTCATGAAGCTGGCGAAGACCTGACCCCGCTAGGCTTGCGGCCATGCGGTTGATCGAGAACCCGGCCGACCTGACCGCCTTCCATGGCTGCAGCCTGGTGCCCACCATGGGTGCGCTCCATGAAGGACACGCGTCGCTCATCCGACGTGCGGCGGCCTCGGGACTTCCCGCGGTCGCGACAATCTTCGTGAACCCGACGCAGTTCGGGCCGCGAGAGGATTTCTCCAAGTACCCCCGCACGCTGCAGGCCGACCTGCAACTGGCCGAGGCCGCCGGTGCCGCCGCGGTGTTCGTGCCCGAAGCCTCGACGATCTATCCCGACGGCCTGGATGCGGCACGCCGCGCCTCGGATGCATGGCCCCTGCCCCCCGCCGCCACCGAACCACGCCTCGAGGATGCCTCGCGACCAGGCCACTTCGGAGGCGTCTGCCAGGTGGTGGCCAGGCTCTTCGACCTCTGCCGACCCACCCTCGCGTGCTTCGGCGAGAAGGATTTCCAGCAGCTGCGCGTGATCGAGCAGATGGTGGAGCGGAGCGGCGGCCGCTGGGGCGATCTTCGCGTGGAACGCTGCCCCACCCGGCGCGAGCGCGACGGCCTGGCCATGAGCAGCCGCAACCGCTACCTGACCGCCGACCGGCGCGACGTGGCCCTTGGGGTGTACCGGGCGCTGCAGATGGCGATGAGCGCGCAGAGGCCGTCCACGGCCGAAGCCATCATGGGCGACACCCTGCTCGACCACGGCTTCGAGATCGACTACGCGGTGGTGCGCGATGCGGCCACACTGATGCCCGTGACCGGACTCGAGACACCCTGCCGTGCGCTGATCGCGGCGCGGCTGCCGGAAGTCCGGTTGATCGACAACATGGCCATGCCGGTGTGGCGCTGAGCGAGTCGCCATATGCTGCCGCGATGCGCTTGACCGCCCACGCCATGATGCGTCCGTTCGCCCTTCTGGCCCTGTGCGCGGGTCTGCTCGCCGCCGCCGGCGAGCCAGACGCCGCATGGATCGACCCCTCGGTGCCCGCCCCGGCCCGTGCCGCCGCGGCCGCCAACATCGGCTTCGCGGTGCCGCCGGCCCCGGACTCGGTGAAGTGGTTCGGTGGTGCCGCGGTGGTGCCGAGCGATGGCACCGTCACGGTGATCCAGACCTTCAGCATGAAGCAGGGCGGCCGCTCGCTGCTGCGGGGCGTGAAGACATCGCTTCCCGAGGGCGTGCGCCTGGTGCCCATCCACATGCAGGATGACGCCGAGACTGCCGCCACGAACATGGCCCGCAGCGCCCCGGCCATGGCCGTGGCCGTGGACCTGCAAGGCGCATGGCTTGCCGGGATGGGTCTGGCCGACACGCCGGTGAACCTGGTGGTCGACGTGAACGGCGCGGTTCGCTACGTGGGACTGAAGCCTGAGGCCATGAAGCAGGCGCTCAAGCCCCTGCTTGCCGAGAAGGCGGATCCGGCGAAGCGCGCGAAGCCCCGCCCGACACCGAGGAAGGGCGATGGCCCCCCGCCGCCCGCGAACTGACCGGATCCTTCGGCTCGCACAATCAGCCAGACGTCGGCAGCCCGGCCGGGGGCTCAGGCCTGCCGCCGGACGACCTCGTCGGCCAGGTCGCGGAGCAGGTCCCTGGCGGGACCGGCGGGCACGGCATCAAGCGCGGCCTTGGCGGATTCCACCAGCGACTGCGCGGTGGCCTTCGCGTGGTCCAGCGTGCCAGCACGGCGCACGCGATCGAGCAGCGACTCGCCATCGCGGTTGTGGATGATGCTGAGGATTTCCGTGCGTTCCCAGGGCGTGGCCTGACGCAGCAGCAGGATCACGGGAAGCGTGGCCTTGCCCTTCTGCAGGTCGCGGCCCAGGGTCTTGCCCACCACGCTCTCGTCGCCAGCCAGGTCGAGCACGTCATCCTGGATCTGGAAGGCACACCCGGTCCGCTCGCCATAGATCGCCAGGGCGGCCTGCACCGCCTCCGGCGCACCGACCAGGCGCGCGCCCAGCGAGCAGCATGTGGCCACCAGGGCCGCGGTCTTCCGACGAACGATCTCCATGTAGGTGGGCTCGTCCAGGCTGGGATCCTCTCGACGGCTCAGCTGCAGCAACTCACCCTCACACAGCGTGTTGGTGGTCTCGCCGAACAGAAGGTTCACGGCGGGATCGCCGATCAGCGAGCAGAGGTGGAAGGCGTTGGAGATGAGCCAGTCCCCCAGCATGACCGCCGTCTCATTGCCCCGCAGGCTGTTCACGGTGCGGCCGCGTCGACGGGTCTCGGCCTCGTCGAGCACGTCGTCGTGCACCAGCGTCGCCATGTGGATCATCTCGCCCACGGCTGCGGCGATGCGGTGCCCCTTGGTCAGCGCCGCACCATCCGAGGCACCGGCCGCCGCCATGCCGCTGAGCAGCAGCAGCGTGGGGCGAAGCATCTTGCCCCTGTACCGCTCCACGTGCAGGGCCAGTTCATTCACGGCGGGCAGGTCGCTTCGCAGTTGCCGCGCGAAGATCTCCTCGACGTCGCGGAGCCCCCCCACGATGGCGGCGGCCAGCGGCGCATGCCGGGTGACCGGCGTGAGAATGGAGGGGGGCACCATGGGGGCGACTCTAGGGGGGTCCCCGGACTATTTCTCGGCGGCAATGTAGGCGATCCAACCCCCGCAGGCCTCGCCCACCATGGTCTTCCGGAAGACCCCATCACCCTCGCCGGTCGCGTGGTCGGTGCCCTCCCAGTACACGTGAGTGCGGCGGAATCCCGCCTCGGCCAGGCACTCCCGGATCTCGGGGATGGTCCAGAGGCGCCAGTCGTAGGTGAAGGCCTTGCGCAGCCTGGTGCCATCCGGGAAGACGAAGTGGATGTGGTTGAGCACGTCACCGGTGACCGGGTCGTAACGCTCAGTCTGCCACTGATAGGTGAAGCCGTCGAGGTCCCGCTCCTCGGTCTGCTCGCTGAAGCTCTCGTAGCCGCCGTAGCAGTCCACGAACATGACGCCATCGCGCCTGAGCTGACTGCGCGCGTGACGGAAGTAGCCGATGAGCGCCTCGCGCCGCTTGAACAGGAAATAGCTGAAGTTGAACGCGGCGACCACGTCGACCGGCTCGCTGCGCGCGGTGCGCACGTCGCCGATGCGGATGTCGACGCGCTTGAGCTGCTCGACGGTGAGCTGCGTGGCGCGGCGCGCGCGGCCCCAGGCCACGGTGGGACGGTGCAGGTCGAAACCGATCGCGCGGTTCTGCTTGCGGCGCTTGGCCCAGGTGCCGCTCAGGAAGTGCGTGCCGCAGAAGTCCTCCCGGAGCGAGGTCGGCGTTCGGCCGCGGAGCGAGCGGAACACGCGGTCGATGAAGGCGCTCTCCTCGTCGGGGCTCTGCACGCTCTCCTCGTAGAGCTCGTGCCGGTCGCTGCCGGCGGCGGTGCGCCAGCCCTTGGCGGCCTTGGCGCCGCGTCGCTTCGCAGGTGTTCGGTCACTCATGGGTGGGGAAATCTACTGCGGGGGCGGCTGTCCCGCCGCCAGCGCTCGCTCGAGCGCCACCCGGGAGATGTGGCCGATGAGGGCGAGCGATCCGACCAGCAGCACCAGGCCGATCGCCACGGCGACCATCCCCTGCTGGGTGGCCAGCTGCACCAGGTCCTTCGCGCCCTGCTGGGCCGCGAGGTGACTGATGATCACTGCCGCCAGCGTGCGGGGCGCCATGCCCAGCACGGTGCCCACGATGAAGAGCGGATAGCGGACCCCCGCACCGGCCATGGCCAGGTTGGTGGCGCTGAACGGGCAGCTGGGCGAGAGCCGCAGCAGGCCCACCAGTAGCGCGGTGCGCGAGGCACGCTCCTCGACCAGAGCCCGCCGGATCACGGCCGCCCGCGGCCAGTGGTCGATCCATGCGGCCAGCTGCCCACCGCGGGCGGCCAGGCGACTCAATCCGAAGCCCAGCGTGCTGCCACCGAGATAGCCCGCCACGCAGACAGGAAAGCCCACGAAGGGGCCGAAGATCCAGCCTGCCGCGATGCTCGGGGCGTAGGTGGGCAGCAATCCGGCGCCACAGCAGATGGCGTAGCCCGCCGCAAAGGCCACGGGCCCCCGAAGGCCATCGGCACGGAACCACTCGGTCAGCGTGGCGATCTGCGACAGCAGGTACGCGCCCATGAAGAGCGGCACCACAGACCAGACGGCCAGGAGCGCGCCCGCACCGTAGACACCCGCCGGCGGCTTCGGCTCGGCACGCGGTGGCGCGCCATCGGAAGGCGTGGCCTCGCTCACCGGATCAGGCCGGCACGGGCACGCGGGCGTCCATGTGCCGCAGGATCTCGGTGGCGAACTCGCTGCACTTCACCTTCTTCGCGCCCTCCATGAGGCGGTGGAAGTCGTAGGTGACGGTCTTGGCGCCGATCGCGCCATCCATGCCGGCGATGATCAGGTCGGCGGCCTCGTTCCAGCCCATGTAGCGCAGCATCATCTCGCCGCTCAGG
>JBILWQ010000072.1:0-7915 GCA_044369805.1 Phycisphaerales bacterium | reverse complement strand
CCGGTGCTGGTCATGGCCCTCCGCGGCAACGGTGCCATTGCCATCGCCCGCGGCATGATGGGTGCCACCTTTGGCAGCAAGGCTGCCGCCGGCACCATCCGCGGCGACTTCGGCGTCTCCAACAGCTTCAACCTGATCCATGGCTCGGACAGCCCCGAGGCCGCCGCCCGTGAACTTGGCCTCTTCTTCAAGGCCGGCGAAGTCCTCGACTTCAAGAGGGCCTCCGAGAGCTGGATCTACGACATGAGTGGCGGCAAGCCAGAGTAAGGTCCCAGAACCTACGAACCAGGCCAATTTCCGGCCTGGTTCGATTCAATCGAGGTCTCCCCTGTATATGGGGAGACCTCTGTCTTTTTGGGCTTTCATCGTGAACTGAAACCAGTTCGGGGGGGTCATCGAACGGGGCTCAGGGAGGCGTTTGATACGCCCCCCGGCACCCCGGCTCGGTTCCTCACAAGGCCGGGCCCCTCGGCACCGCGTTTGCTCGTCAGATCCGCACACGCACCAGCTTCCCACGAAGCAGCAGGTGCAGGAAGGCCGCAGGAGGCGGCCAGCCAAGGAGACCCATGAGCAATTCCATCTTCGGTTCCAATTCCCCCATCGATCGCGTGCGTCAGCGGAAGCGTCCGGCGGTGCGCGACACCATGCGTCCGGGCGCAGCCGCCCGGGCAAGCCTGACCCCAGGCGACGAGGCCCTGCTGCTGGAGATCATGGCCGAGCCCATGGACTTCATGGACTCGCCCGAGTTCCGGAAGCCTGACGCCGAGCGGACCATCTACGACAAGCCGTCACCCATCGCGCGTCCGGACGTGACCTGGTACCGGCCGCTCATGGATGACCTCTCCGAGAAGGAGCAGAAGCAGAGGCAGGCCCGCAACGGGTCCGTCCTGCTGACTGCTGCGCAGGAGCGGGTCATCTTCCTGCAGTTCAACTACGCCCGGTGGAGGGTCCGCCAGATCCAGGACGGCCTGCAGGGACGCTCCCCCAGCACGGACGAGGCCCGCGAGATGCTCCGCTGGTATCGACTGGCCCGGAAGTACCGTGAGCAGATCTCCGAGATCAACCTGGCGCTGGTGCTGGCCATGGCTCGCCGCGTGCGTCTGGGCGAGACCGACTTCCCCGACCTGATCGGCGAGGGCAACATGGCCCTCATGCGGAGCGTCGACAAGTTCGACTGCGGACGTGGCTTCAAGTTCAGCACCTACGCGTGCCGGGCCATCCTGAAGGCGTTCAGCCGTTTCGGCATCAAGCTGGTCAAGCACCGCCAGCGCTTCCCGAGCGAGTTCGATCCGGAGTTCGAGCGGTCCAACCATCTCGAGACGGTTCGACTGCAGCACGAGCGTGACAGCGCCGCGGAAGTCCGATTCCTGGTCGAGAGCGACCGTGCCGAGCTCACCGACGTGGAGCGCCGCGTCATCCTTCACCGCTTCGGGCTCGACAGCCCCGCGGGACACCCTTCGCTCACCCTGGAGCAGGTGGGACAGATGGTGGGACTGACCAAGGAGCGGGTCCGCCAGATCCAGAACAAGGCGCTGGAGAAGCTCCGGCTCGCCCTCGAGGAACTCCGCGGCGAGACGCTGCCTCCCGCGGTCAGCCGAAACTGACGCCCGCGGACCCTGATCGGAGCCGTCGCCAGGCCATCACGGTCACCGCCGCATGCACGGCGGCGAAGCCCGTCATGAGCCACTGCTGGGTGATCAGTCGATCCCCTCCCAGCCAGGCGCCAACCGCCACCACGGTCACGATGCCGGCGAAGTAGCCGGCGTCCCCGGCTGCACGGAAGGCGGCCAGGCCCGCCGATTCGTGGCCGCATCGCACCGTGAGCGACAGCGAGGCGGGCAGCAGCGGCGCGGCCGTCAACCCCAGCACCAGCAGCACGCCGCTGAGCACCGCGGTCGAGGCGCCCGCCCAGGCCACGGCCGCGAAACATGCGGCGTATCCGATCGCGGCGAAGGTTCGGGTTCGAAGCGGGCCCAGCCGATCCGCCAGCCAGCCGGCCGGGGCCGCACCCAACGCCATGAGCAGGAGCGGCAGGCCCACCAGGCGACCCCGTTCGGCCGGGTCGTAGCCCATGTTGCGGGCCAGGAAGCTGGCGAAAACCGCGGTCAAGGCCGCGCCAGTGGCCCGGTCCGCCGCGGCCATGAGCAGCATGGGCCAAAGCGGCATCCGATCCGGCGCGGAAGCGGCTGAGGCCTCAGGCATGCGGATCTCCTGCGCCTCCAGTCGCCTGGCAGCCAACACGGCCAACATGGAGGTGAGCACACAGGCCCCGGCCCCAAGGCCGAAGATGATCGTGGCCCCCTGACCGCTGGCCCGCGCCGCCACGCCCCCCAGGATGGCGCCAGCGCCCAGTCCGGCGATCAGGACGGTGGCACCCGTGCCCATCCGCCATGCCAGACCCGGGACTCGGGAGGATCCGAGCAGCTGGAAGAGGGCGGCGAAGGTCAGCACATCCGCCACGCCCTCAATGCATCGCAACGCGAGCGTGGCGGGAAAGCCGATCGGCAACCACATGATCGCCAGCAGCCAGCCGTCGGCCATGGCTCCCGCAGCCACCAGGCTCCACGCGGGGAACCGGCCGCGGAGCCGCCGAACCATCGGGACGGCCAGGCCTGCACCCAGCAGGTTGATCGCCAGGAAAGCCTGCGACTGCTCGGCCGTGGCACCGTACCGCTCCACCAGCAGATCTCGGAGCACCGGCACCACCATGGCATCCGGCAGCGCCGAGAGCAGGATGAGCAGCAGGACCAGCGGCACTCGAGCAGGCTAGCGGGCCCGGCCTCACTACACTTCGGTCATGGCGGTGAACAAGATCTTCCAGACACCGGCCGAGGCCCTGCGGGGGCTCGCCAAGGATGGCATCACGGTGGCCGTCGGTGGATTCGGGCTCTGCGGCATTCCGGAGCAGCTGATCGTCGCGCTGCGCGACAGCGGTGCCCGCAACCTGACATGCGTGAGCAACAACGCGGGGGTCGATGACTGGGGCCTGGGACTGCTGCTGAAGACCCGCCAGATCCGGAAGATGGTCTCGAGCTACGTCGGCGAGAACGCGGAATTCGAGCGGCAGTTCATGAGCGGCGAACTCGAGCTGGAGTTCTGCCCGCAGGGCACGCTGGCCGAGCGGCTCCGCGCCGGAGGCGCTGGGATTCCCGCGTTCTACACCCGCACGGGCGTGGGGACCGTGGTGGGCGATGGCAAGCCCACGGAACTCTTCGACGGCGAGACGTTCGTCATGGAGCGCGGCATCCGGGCCGATCTGGCCCTGGTCAAGGCGTGGAAGGCCGACCGGTTCGGCAACCTGGTCTTCCGGAAGACCGCCCGCAACTTCAATCCCATGGTCGCCACGTCCGGCCGCACCACCGTGGCCGAGGTCGAAGAACTGGTGGAGATGGGCTCGATCGATCCTGACCAGATCCACACACCCGGCATCTTCGTGGACCGGATCGTGGTCACCCGCTCCGAAAAGCGCATCGAGCAGCGAACCGTGCGTCCCGGCTGAGCGTGGGGCCGCCTACATTATGGGCCCGGTGTCCGGGCCTCGACCGCAAAAAGCCGATGCCCCAGGTGTCCGAACGTCAATGAAACCGCCCCGGCCGCGTTGCAGCGGCACTCCGAACCAGGGATCTCCCATGCGAACGCTTCTTCGAACCATCGTGCTGACCGCCCCGCTGCTGCTCGCCTCGCTCTCGCCCGCGCAGTTCGGCGGTCGCGGCGCCATCTCCGAGGCGGCAAGACCCGATGTGCTTCCTCGCGACGCGATCCTGATCATGGACACGCTCAAGCTGGAGGAATGGCAGCGGCCCATCGTCGAGAGCCTGATCGAGGACTACACCTTCAGCTTCAAGACGGGCTGGGAAACGGCCGTCCAGAAGATGAAGGAGTACGCAAGCAAGATGAAGGGCGGTGCCGCCAGCGCGAAGGGCATGATGCAGCCCATCGCCGCGTGGCTACCCGAGAAGAAGCGGCTCTACGACGAGTTCATGGCCAACGTGAAGGGGCAGCTGAGCGACGTGCAGCTGGAGCGGTGGCCCCGCTTCGAGCGGGCCATGCGGCGCGAGAAATCGCTGGAGGACAGCGACCTGGCCGGCGAGGGGCTGGACCTGGGCGGAATCGTCCGTCAGATGCAGGTGCCCAAGGATGCCATGGAGGCGGCCCAGCCCGCCATCGACGCCTACGAGGTGGAACTGGACACCGCTCTGGTGCAGCGCGATGCGGCAATCGATGGCCTTGCCGGCCCCCTGACCGATGCCATGGAGAGCGGCGACGTGAATCGGGGCTTCGAGGTCCAGATGCAGATCATGAATGCCCGGGTGGGTGTCCGCAACGTCCAGGACACCTGGATCGAGAAGATCGCCGAGGCCCTGCCCGCACCCTACGGACCGCAGTTCCGCGAGCGGGCCCTGGGCATGGGCTATCGCGAAGCCTTCCAGCCCGACGCGCTGGCACCCTTCTTCCAGACCGTGCTGGCGTTGCAGGGCCTCACCGATGACCAGCGATCCGCCATCGAGGAGATCCGGACCAAGTGGACGAGCGAGTTGGGCGACCTTCGTGAACGGATGGTCGCCGCACTCCGCGTGGATGGTCCATCGAAGCCCAAGCGGGATGCCGCGGCCCGGGCGGCCAAGTCGGGAGGCGACCCCTCCGCAGGACCCAAGGAAGCCATGGCCCCGCTTCGCGCCGAGAAGTCGAAGCTGGTGAACGCCACCCGCGAGCAGGTGAAGGCCCTGCTCACGCCCGAGCAGGTCGATGCCCTCGCCGGCGGCGACTCGAACTTCCGACCGCCGGTCCCGACCTCGCCAGGCGGCAGCAAGGGAGGTGCGGAAGTTCGTGCGCCCGTGGGCACGGTGCCGGATTCTCAGGAGGAACCCTCCGGCTTGCCCGAGGGCCGCAAGCCCGGCACCAAGCGGCCGCCCGCCAAGCCCGCGGATGGCGCCGGTGGCGATGCACCCAAGGATCCGCCGCAGTGAGTGAGGCGGCGCGCAGCCCGGCCACCTCGGTGGAGATGCTGCTGCGCGCGGCTTCCGCGGCCTCGCCGCGCGAGCGGTGCGAGGCATGCGGCTTCGCATGGCTTGACAAGCCCATGCCATGCGAAGCCGGCGCCGTCCGGCTGGTGCCCGCGGATGCGGCCGTTCGACTTCGAGTGGTTCCTCTCTCGGTCGACGATGGGCGGCTTCGGGTGGCCATGGCGGATCCCTTCGATCTGGCCGCCGTGGACGAGACTGCGGCCATGGCCCGGCTGCCCCTGACGCGGGTGGGCGTGGCACCCGAGGCCTTTGGCGAACTGATGCGGCAGGCCTACGGCGTGACGGCGGCTCGCATGGCCGAGAGCCTGGCCAGCGACGGTGACCTGGCGAACTCGGCGAGCGAGCACAACCTGGACGCGATCGAGGCGGACGACGTGCACCGGATGGCCGAGCAGCCCACCCTGGTCAACCTGGTGAACCTGCTCATCCTGGAGGCGATCCAGAAGCGCACGAGCGACATCCACATCGAGCCCTTCGAGGGCGAGCTCAAGGTGAAGTACCGGGTGGATGGCGTGCTCATCGGCCAACCCAGCCCGCCCAAGCACCTGCAGCCGGCGATCATCGGCCGCATCAAGATCATGTCGCAGATGAACATCGCCGAGCGATACGTGCCTCAGGATGGGCACATCTCGCTGCGGTACGAGGGGCGCAAGGTGGACATCCGCGTCAGCACGGTGCCCACCATCTACGGCGAGAGCGTGGTGATGCGCATCCTGGACAAGAGCGCATTGCCCCTGGACCTTCGCAGCCTGGGCATGGCCGAGAAGCACGTGGGCATGATGGACCGTCTCATCGCCAAGCCGCATGGCCTGGTGCTTGTCACGGGGCCCACCGGCAGCGGCAAGACGACCACGCTCTACGCGGCGCTGCACAAGCTCTACGACCCCCGCAAGAAGATCCTCACCATCGAGGACCCGGTGGAGTACGAGCTGGCCGGCATCAACCAGATCCCGGTGAATCCCAAGCGCGGACTCACCTTCGCGGGCGGTCTCCGGAGCATCCTGCGTCAGGACCCCGACGTGATCCTGGTCGGCGAGATCCGCGACTCCGAGACCGTGGACATCGCCATCCGCAGCGCGCTCACGGGCCACCTGATCCTGAGCACGCTGCACACGAACGACGCGCTGAGCAGCGTGGGCCGGCTGGTGGACATGGGCGCCGAGAGCTTCCTGGTGGCCAGCGTGCTCGAGGGCCTGCTGGCCCAGCGGCTGGGCCGCCGCATCTGCCGGGCCTGCGCCCACCAGGTGCCCATGCCCGAGGACCAGCGCGTGCGGATCGCACCGGCCGAGGTGGAGCGGTTCGGCGGCATGGTCACCGTGGGCAAGGGCTGCGAGGCGTGCGGCGGCAGCGGCTTCCGCGGACGACTGGGCTTCTTCGAGCTGGCCCGCATCAACCCGGCCCTGCGCGCGGCCATTGCCGAGAACCAGAGCGTGCTGGAACTGAAGCAGCTGGTCGACGCCGACTTCCAGAGCATGCGCGAGGACGGCATGGCCAAGGCGCAGCGCGGCGAGACGACCATCGGCGAGGTGCTGCGGGCCACGCAGGACGTCGACGAGGGCTGACGCGTGGCGAACTGGCGATACGAAGGGCTGGATCGCGCGGGAGGCTCCGCCTCGGGCACCATCACGGCCCCGGATCGGGGAACGGCCATGCGGCTGGTGCAGGCTCGCGGTCTCACGCCGCTGCGGCTGGAGAGCGACGACCTCGAGGCCATGATGGCGCCGCCCACCGCGAGCGCCGTGCGACCTCCGCGGTGGACCGCCTCCGCGCCAGGGCATCCCTCGATCGGCCGGGCCGAACTCGCCTCTCTCATGCGGGAACTGGCCACCGCGGTCGAGGCGGGCCTGCCGCTCATGCAGGCCCTGCGCACGGTCCGGAGGCAGGCGGCCGGAAAGGCCCAGCCGGTGATCCTGGATGCGCTGATCGAGAAGGTGGAGGCGGGCCGACCGCTGCACGAGGCGATGCAGGCCTATGGCGCCCCCTTCGATGACATGGTGGTCGGCATGGCCCGCGCCGCCGATGCGAGCGGACGCATGCCAGAGGTGCTCCACCAGCTTGCGGACCTGCTCGACCGTTCCGTGGAACTGCGTCGGGAACTGATCGGAGCGACGATCTATCCCATGATCGTCGCGTCGCTCATCATGGCCAGCATCGTGCTGCTGGTCACGGTGATCCTGCCGCAACTCATGGCGCCCATCGCGGGCCAGCCCGGCATGGAACTTCCCTGGCCCACGAAGATCCTGCTGGGCTTCGCGAACTTCATGAAGACCTGGTGGCTCGTGGTCATCCTGGGCATCGCGGCCTCGGTTGTCGGCAGCCGCCGCTGGCTGGCCAGGCCCGAGAACAGGCTGAAGTGGGATGGCCTGCTGCTCCGCATGCCGCTGCTGGGTCCGCTGCTTCGCGACGTGGCCGTGGCGCGGTTCACGCGGACGCTGGGCACCCTGGTGAACGCGGGCCTGCCCATCCTGCAGGCGCTCCGGATCACGCGGGACACGCTGGGCAATGCCGTGCTGACGCGGGCGGTCGACCAGGTGCAGGAGAAGGTGACCACCGGCCAGGCCCTTGCGGATCCCCTGGAACGTTGCGGGCATTTCCCGCCCCTGCTCATCCAGATCGTGAACATCGGCGAGCGATCGGGCCGTCTGGAGACCATGCTGCTGCACGCCGCCACGGCATTCGACCGTCAGGTGAACAACAGCATCAAGATCTTCACGAAGGCGCTGCCCCCCGTGCTGCTGGTGGTCATGGCCGTCGTCGCGGGCTTCGTGCTGGCCGGGATCCTGCTGCCGCTGCTTCGGATGCAGAGTTCCCTCGGCGGCTGACGTCGGCGCCCCGACCCGGCTACGCTATCGGACGGCCTTGAACGATCAGCGGCCAAATTGTGGCCGTCA
>JBILWQ010000069.1:0-8039 GCA_044369805.1 Phycisphaerales bacterium | reverse complement strand
ACTGTCTACGACGACGCGCACATCGGCAACTTCCGCAGCTTCCTGAACGCCGACATCCTCCGCCGCACGATCGAGCTCACTGGCGTGCCGGTTCGGCACGTCATGAACATCACCGACGTCGGGCACATGACCGACGATGCCCAGGCCGATGGCGGAGGCGAGGACAAGATGGCGGTGGCGGGCCGGCGGCTTGCCGAGGCGAAGAAGTCCGGCAAGCTGCCTGCCGGGGCGGACATCGATCCGTCCGACCCCCTGGCCATTGCGAATTTCTACGCCGAGCGATTCCTGGATGACGCCCGCCTACTCGGGCTGAAGGTGGCCGAGGAGGTGCGGTCCGATCCATCGCTCATGCCCCGCCCGACCCGGTGGATTCCGCAGATGATCGACATGGTTCGGCGCCTGATCGACCGGGGCCACGCCTATGTGGCGGGTGATGGCGTGGTGTACTTCGACGTTCGCAGCTTTCCCGACTACGGCCGACTCAGTGGCAACACGATCGCGGCTCTCCGCGAGGGCGAGGGCGGCCGCATCAGCGCGGAGCACCAGGCCGCCAAGCGCCATCCGGCCGATTTCATGCTGTGGAAGCCCGATCCAGCCCATCTGATGAAGTGGGATTCGCCCTGGGGCGCCGGCTACCCCGGCTGGCATCTGGAGTGCAGTGCCATGGCCGCCGGCCTGCTGGGTGAGCAGATCGACCTGCATTCAGGCGGCGAGGACAACATCTTTCCGCACCATGAATGCGAGATCGCGCAGAGCCGTTGCTGCCACGGGGGTCCCGCGTTCGCTCGCCACTGGTTCCACACACGCCACCTGATGGTGGAGGGCCAGAAGATGTCCAAGAGCAAGGGCAACTTCTTCACCGCGCGAGATCTCTTCGCGAAGGGGGTCACGCCGGCAGCCCTGCGGCTGGAACTGGTCCGCACGCACTACCGGGTGAATGCCAACTTCACGCTGCAGGGACTCTCCGATTGCCAGCGGATGATCGACCGCTGGGCGCGGCATGCGCAGTCGCTCGAGTCGGCGATCCAGCAGCTCCGAGCGATGGGTTCAGTCGAGGCCGCGGCGCGTCATGCGGCGACCGAGCCCGGGCCGCTCGAGAGCGCGATGGAGGACTTCGGCGCCGCGCTCCGCGACGACCTGAACGTGGCCCGTGCCATCGCCACCCTGAACGAGGCCCTGGCCGGGGACTTCACGGGGTCCTGCCCCTCGCGCGAGCTCGCGGTCCTGCGTCGCATGGACACCGTGCTCGGCGTGCTTGATCGCAATGCACCCGTGGCCAGCAAGGCATCCGAGGATCTCGAGGCGCGAGTCAAGGAGCTCCTGACACGGCGTGCAGCCGCGCGAGCCGCGAAGGATTGGGCGGCCAGCGACCGGGTCCGCGACGAACTTCAGGCCCTTGGCGTGCAGGTGAAGGACGGTCCCTCGGGCACCACGTGGACGCGCGTGGTCCAGTGACGGGCAGGCGCATTCGCGGCGGTGAACAGGCAGGTACGCTGACCGCGTCATGGGCGTCTCCATTCTCATCCTGACCAAGAACGAGGAGCCCAACATCAGCGCGTGCATCGAGGCACTCAGGGGCTTCGATGACATCGTGGTGCTCGACAGCCTGAGCACCGATCGGACCCGGGAGATCGCCGCTGCACTGGGAGCCCGCGTGATCGAGCGGCCCTTCGACAATTGGGCCGCGCACCAGAACTGGGCCATGGAGAACATCCCGTTCCGGAATCCGTGGGTCTTCTATCTGGATGCCGACGAGCGGATGACGCCCGAACTGCGCAAGGAAATCGAGGTGGTCGCCGCCGATCCCGCCCGCCGCGAGGTGGCCTGGTTCTGCGGCCGCCGGAACTTCTTCATGGGGAAGTGGATCCGCCACGCCATGCCGCCCGGCATGATCATGCGGTTCTTCCGGCCCGAGAGGATCCGTTTCGAACGACTTGTCAATCCTGTGCCGAAGGTGGATGGGCCCGTGGGCTATCTGACCCACATGTTCGACCACCACAATTTCTCCAAGGGGCTCACGGAGTGGTTCGAGAAGCACAATCGCTACAGCCTGTTCGAGGCCATGGAGGGCATGAAGGTGCTTGATCGGCCCGCGGGTCTCGGCGGGCTTCTCGCCTCCGACCGATTCGCCAGGCGGCTCGCCTTGAAGGAACTGAGCTTCCGGATGCCGTTCCGGCCCACGCTCAAGTTCCTCTGGATGTACGTGCTCAAGCGAGGATTTCTCGACGGTCGTGCGGGCTACGACTATTGCCGTCTGCAGGCGATCTACGAGAGCATGATCGTGCTGAAGATGCGCGAGATCCAGCGGCACCGCCGCGGCCAGCCCACGTGACCGCATCGCCTTGGGGCCCACCCCAAACGACCGCAGGCGAAGCCGGATGGCCTCGCCTGCGGGTGGATTCGTGATGCGTGTGGCGGTTCAGGCCCGACGGCGGCGAGCCAGAACCAGGCCGCCGGCGAGCAGGACCAGGGCCGACGGAGCGGGGACCACGTACATGCCCTGCAGCGAGCCTGTA
The DNA here is from genome assembly GCA_044369805.1 of Phycisphaerales bacterium. Taxonomy (GTDB): domain Bacteria; phylum Planctomycetota; class Phycisphaerae; order Phycisphaerales; family SM1A02; genus SYAC01. The sequence continues at coordinate 5,523 of JBILWQ010000069.1, read as the reverse complement.
TCCGACCCGTCAACCGTGCCGACGGTCAGCAGACCAGCCGGGGTTTCTGCCGAGTTGGTGATGGCCGCCAGCAGCAGATCACCGTCATTGGCGGCATACGACACCTGGATCAGCGTCGGTGCAGGCGCGAGACCACTGACACTCCAGATCGCATCCTCAAGCGCGCTCTCGATGGCGTAGGCGGAGCCGGACTTGTTGGGGTTGATCACCGAGAACGATGAGGTTCCCGTGCCCTTGAGCAGGACGATGCCACCCTTGTTGATCTCGATGGACCAGTCGGACGTGACCGATCCGGTCAGTGCGGAGGCTGTGTCGTCGATGTCGAGGGTGATGGTGATCTTGGCGCCGTCGTGGCTCGCGTAGAGTCCCGACCCGAACGAGTCCGCAGAGACGGTGAGAGAGACCATGCCGGCCAGGGATGAACCCGTCAGGCTGGCGGCGGCGGCGATTCCGAGGATGGTGTTGAACTTCTTCATGACTTTTCCCTTTTTCTGGATGCTGAATTGTGGTTGTGCTGGTTTGAACGACAGTGATGAAATCAGGCGGCCATTCCGCGACGACGCGAGGTCAGGAGTCCGGCGGCAGCGAGAACCGCTGCGGCACCCGGAGCCGGGATCACGCTGAAGCCGTTCGTGCCGAACATGCCGAACGAGGCGCCGCTGGCGACGACCGAGATGCTGCCACGCGAGGCAAGCGAGGGGTCGCGGAGCGAGTCTCCGAAGGTCCCGACCGTGCTGCCGCTGATCGGCTTGGCGATGTAGCTGAACTGATACTGGGTCGGGTTTGCACCCAGGCCACCGGGCGCGGAGGTGACGCCCGAGAGCACCATGGTGTAGCGGCGGGCAGAGATGCCGTCGACCATCACGGTGCTGAAGGTCATGCTTGAGCGGCGACCGTTGCCGGTGGCCGAGAAGATGACGGCATCGGAGGCATCCAGGACCGACAGGGTCCAGCCGCCGATCGTGGGGCTGTTCGCCGATGAATTCTCGTCAGCGTTCAGGTCGAGCAGGATGGAGTTGGGGGCAGCCTTCAGACCCGAGAACAGCCCATTGGCGACGGTGATGTCACCGGCAAGCTGGGTCGAGACGAGTCCGGCAAAGGCGGGCGTGGAGCACGCAGCGGCAGCGATCACGATGTGACGAAGCATTTCTTTTCCCTTTCGAGTTGTTCCGAACCGGAAGTGAAGGTTGAGGACGAGTGTCGCGCCGACGTCGGGCTAGGAGAGCCGACGACGGGGCACCATCAGGCCCGCAAAGCCCAGGAGCGCTACGGCGCCGGGGGACGGGACGGTGATGGTCGGGGTTGACGGGTTCATGGAAGACCCGCTGCCCGGAAGTTCGAACCGAGGCTCCTGCGAGGGCGACCGGAGGTCGGCAACCTGGCGGGAACTGTGCATGCCGTTCAGGCTCGCGGGGCGGCTGCTCACTTCGGTGGCGGCCAGTGCACCCGCGGCCATCAGCGTGACGCAGACTGGAGTGAAGGCAATCCGGAACATTGGGGCGTACCTCTTGGAAAGCAAGGCTGAGGAGAGAAAGCAACCAAACCGCCCGGGGGTGGAAAGTCGGGGAACGATCACCGCCGGACCCTGCATGTCGTGAGTTTCAGAGTTGGTGCACCCCGGACGGGTGAACAGCACCAGCAACTTCTTCCTCTGACCTCAATCGGAAATTTGACAAACCAACTCCGCTCCGAAGTCCGAATGCGGAAACTTCATCCTCCGCCTCCGAACCTGATTCGTTGGTGCTGTGCCATGGGGCACAAACCCTTTCACCTCGAATCCACCGCCAACGTAACCTGGTTCCACGCTTTGGCAACTTTTCCCCGATGAGAAAGCGGAAAAATAGATGGAACTGCAGCTTAAATCACCATTTTGAATGGACTTGCAAAACTTGTCACAAGACTTGCGTCCTGAGATCTCCGTGACATTTCCACTCGAATTATGGACCATTGGACGGGCCGAAGGCTAGATTTCGCCTTCGTGACTGGAGCAGCGGGCAAACCCGTCATCGGCCTCGTCGGGGGCATCGGAAGCGGAAAATCCGAGGTAGCGGCCATGCTGGCGGCCGCAGGGTGCACCGTGAGCGATTCCGACGCCCTGATTCGCAAGCAATACGCCATGCCCGAAGTCCGATCGCAGCTGCAGGCCTGGTGGGGACCCGGCATTCTTGATGATTCGGGCGGTGTGGACAGGGCCGCGGTGGCGGCCATTGCCTTCCGGGATCCCTCCGAACGGCAGCGTCTGGAGGCATTCCTTCATCCGCGGGTGGAGGCCCAGAGACGGAGGATCTTCGATTCGGCCAGCCCCGGCAGCCCAGCGCTCGTGATCGACGCTCCGCTGCTGCTTGAGGCGGGTCTGGCGGATCAGTGTTCCGAGATCTGGTTCATCGACACGCCCGAGGAGACCCGGAACCATCGCGTCCGGGCCAGCCGTGGGTGGTCAGCCGATGAACTGGCTCGCCGTGAACGCGCCCAGTGGCCCCTTGACCGGAAGCGTGCGGCCGCCCATCATGTCCTTCGCAACGATGGCGATCCGGCGTCGTTGCGGAAGCAGGTCCTTGAGCGGCTCGCGGCTCTGACGCGACGCCCCTGAGGCCTGCCCCAGCATCGGGCCCTCGGTTCCCCGCGGGCCCGGCCCCGGGTTCCACGCACATGTCCAGGTCGCAGGGCTCCGTGCGGAGCCTTCGAACAGGGACTTTCCCACAGGCGTCGGCCATGGGCCGATCGCCGGAACGCAGAGAGAATCCATGAGCAAGCGTCGTCGTCGTCGGAAGGGTGGTGGAGGCGGAGGTCCGGGCGGTGGTCACGGCGGAGGTGGCGGGGGTTCGTACATGCCCGTCATGACCCTCACCCCGGGCAGCGTTCCCACGGACGAGCAGCTCGAGATGGACCTGCGGCAACTCGAGGAGGAATCCGGCGGCAAGCTCAAGGCCGCCAAGAAGGAGGACCTTGACCTGGCCGGCCTTCAGAAGATGAGCGGCGAGGAACTGGTCAAGCTGGCCAAGAAGGAGGGTCTGGAGGACCAGAACGGCCTGAGCAAGCAGAGACTGGTCTTCGAGATCCTGAAGCGGCGCGCCCAGAAGCACGGCCTGATGACCGCGACCGGCACGCTCGACCTGATGCACGAGGGCTATGGCTTCCTGCGCAGCAGCGAGTACAGCTACCTGGCCAGTCCCGACGACATCTACGTGAGCCCGGCCCAGGTGCGCCGCCATGGCCTGCGGAAGGGCCAGGTCGTCACCGGCCTGGTTCGGCCCCCGAAGGACACGGAGATCTTCTTCAGCCTGCTGCGCGTGGACCAGGTGAACGGCAAGGACCCCAAGGCCCTGCACGACCTGCCCGCCTTCGAGGCCCTCACTCCGCTGCACCCGAACAAGCGCATCCACCTGGAGATGCTGGATCAGCCCACCAAGCTGGAGACGCGCATCATCGACATGGTCACGCCGCTGGGCTTCGGACAGCGCGCCCTGATCGTGGCCCCGCCTCGCACCGGCAAGACGGTGATCCTGCAGCAGATCACCAACGCCATCTGCAAGAACCACCCCGACGTGCACGTGATCGTGCTGCTGATCGACGAACGGCCCGAGGAAGTGACCGACTTCCGCCGCAACACCCCCGACCGTGTGGAGGTGGTGGCCAGCACCTTCGACGAGGAAGCCAGCCGTCACATCCAGGTGGCGGAGATGGTCATGGAGAAGTCCCGCCGCATGGTCGAGTTCGGCCAGCACGTGGTGATCCTGCTCGACTCCATCACGCGCCTGGCCCGTGGCTACAACAATGGCATGCCCGGCAGCGGAAAGATCGGCTCCGGCGGCGTGGACAACGCGGCCCTGATCAAGCCCAAGAAGTTCTTCGGCAGCGCCCGCAACATCGAGCACGGTGGCAGCCTGACCATCCTGGGCACGGCCCTGGTGGACACGGGCAGCCGCGCGGACGAGGTCATCTTCGAGGAGTTCAAGGGCACCGGCAACGCCGAGTTGCACCTGGATCGCAAGTTGGTCGAGAAGCGCATCTACCCCGCCATCGACGTGGCTGCCAGCGGCACACGCCGCGAGGAACTGCTGCTTGACCCGAAGGAGCACGACCTGATCGTGCGCCTCCGCAAGGTGGTGAGCGACATGAACGTGGTCGAGGCCATGGAACTCATGAAGAGCCGCGTGAGCAAGACCAAGAGCAATGCGGAATTCCTCATGACCATGAACATGGGCTGATGCGGCAACCGCCGCTCCGTCACCCTCGAAGCGAATCACGGGCCCCGAGGGCCCAGGAGACCTCCATGGGCAACCGCCGCGGATTCACCATCGTCGAGCTGCTGGTCACGCTGGGCATCATCGGTCTGCTCGTGGGCCTGCTGCTGCCGGCACTGAGCATCGTGCGCGGCAATGCCGCCATGGCCAACAGCACCAGCAACATGCGGCAGACCTTCCTGCTCATGGGCAACTACAGCTCGGCCAACCGGGACACGGTGGTGCCCAGCCTGTTCGACCACTCGCAGGTGGCGGTGAAGGGCAAGGTGCGATCGGACGCCAATCCCCCGGCCGGCACGCGCTCCATGGGCACCTGGGCCGACATCCTCTGGACCGACGGGGGCTTCGGTCCCATCGTGGTCGATGCCGACGATGGTGGGTCGCCTTACGACTACCGCTACGACGATCCGGACGGATCGCTCTGGCAGCGGATGGGCGACTTCGAGCGGGGTCCGCTCCGGTCGACCATGCAGTCCCGCAAGCTCTTCGAGGGCACCGTGAGCGCGGACAACGACGTCCAGGGCAACGCGCATGGCTCGCTGTGCATCGCTCAGGTGGAGCCCGGCATGTTCGCGGCCAACAACTTCTTCGACGCCCGGCCCGGCTCGATCGATGCGACCACGGGCATGCACTCGCGGCGGCGAAACACCAACCATCCGTTCGATGCCGTCTGCGGTGCCGCCGCCAATCGGGTGCCGACCAACCAGCCCATGGCCAATGCCACAGGTGCATCGCAGCCCCAGTACGCCATGTACTTCACCACCGGACAGATCCTCCGTCCGGACGGCAGCGCCTATCTCATCGACAGCCTCGCCTGCCAGACCATCGATCCGGTGGATGGTGCCACCGTCTCGCCCTTCGACACCGCCAGTGCCGACCGCCTCCAGGTCGCGTTCCGTTATCCGGGCGAGACCTGTGCCATGCTCATGCTCGACGGCCACGTCCGGACCGAGCAGCGGTGGGACGAGTTGCTGGATCTCGAGGGGTTCGCGAACAACCGTACCGCGACGGGGCAGCTGCAATCGACGGCCAACGCGGATCGCAAGGACCAGGGACGCGGCATCCGCTTCCGGCATCTGGACCAGCAATAACTGGCTGCGGACCTTCCTCCCCTGGATTTCCGCCCACGCGAGCCGAAGGGTTGACCACTTGACCCTTGCGCGATTTCCGTTACCATTTCCCCCTCACCGCCCGTATCCCGGGCGGTTTTTCATCGGTCCGTCGCCACCGTAGCTCAGTGGTAGAGCACACCCGTGGTAAGGGTGAGGTCGAGGGTTCA